>NZ_KV810539.1:130671-232064 GCF_001812815.1 Streptococcus sp. HMSC073A12
TTACTAGCCGATGGAAAAGAAGTAAGTGGAAAGATATTAACTTTAACAAAGGCAAACAACTGGACAGGAACTTTCACAGACCTTGATGAATACAAGGCAGGCAAAAAGATTGAATACACAGTCAAGGAAGAAGCTGTAGGAAATGGTTATACAAGTGTTGTTACAGGAACAGCTCAAGACGGTTATGTAGTAACTAATGTTAGAACACCAAATGTACCGCCTGAAAAACCAAATAAAGAATTACCAAAAACAGGAGATGGAATGAATTTATCTTTATATGGGTGGCTTGTGTTAATATCAGGTTCTTTGCTGTTACTTATTGGATATATACGCAAAAAATATATAAAGTAGCAGAAGAAATGATAATAACTATTAAATAAACATACTTTAAAATTAAATAAAACACACAATAAATATAGATTTTATTATTGTTGTCGGAGGACTTTTTACGGGGTATCCAAAATTTTTGAGGGTTTTCCCAACAACAATGAGGGGCTGACCTAAAATTATCCAAAATTAATTAGGGGACAATCTGAGGGGCGACTATATGTAAAATAAAAACCACTAGTTCAACTAGTGGTTTTTATTAATACTTATTTACAGACTTTTTATCATACTCTCTTAATAATTAATAAATATTTTAAGAGACTTTAGTCAAGTCTCTTTTTTATTACCTTAAAGGTGGGTGCATTTTTATTTGTATTGTGTAATTGTATCCATTTCATAGTCCGAATGAAGGTTGGTACCAAGAAGAAGGAAAAGAAGCCGTTAGTTTATCTGAAGGCTCTGTGGTTGTTATTCCAGCTAATGTAAAACATTGGCATGGTGCGAAAAAAGATTTTTGGTTCAGTCATATAGCGCTTGGTGTTCCTGGGGAAGATTTATCAAATGAATGGTGTGAAGCCGTCTCAGACGAGGAATATCATCAATTAAAAGATTAGAAAGTTACTAATAGCATGAAGAAAGTTCTTATTTTAGGAGCCAATGGGCAAATTGCTCGTTTGGTGATTTCAAGATTATTACAGGAAACAGATGTACATTTGACGCTTTATTTGCGAAAAAGTGCTCGTTTACAGTCACTTGCAGGTGAACGAGTGGATGTTCTTGAAGGGGATGTCAATGATTTTGCAGCCTTGACAAAAGCTATGAAAGGTCAAGATATTGTCTATGCCAATCTCGGTGGAAAGTTTGAGCCTATGGCAGCAAATATTGTTAAAGCAATGGAAGAAAATCAAGTTTCTCGTTTGATTTATTTGTCTAACAATGATTTTGCTAAGGTGGGAGAATTAACAGAAAAAGGGGAGTTTTACAAGGGAACAATCATTTCAAGAGTAAGTATTGCGGATTTGATTGTTCGTATCATAAAAGAACCGTCTTTACACAGTTATGCTAGTCTAGGCATTTCAAAGCCAAGAACAGACGGCGATAGACCTATGTATTGAAGAAAATAGCATAAACCTATGGTAAGAAAGTTTGTGCTATTTTTAATTGCATGATTTTATTCCATTTTAAATGATAGGATAACAGTTTATCGCTACACAGAGAAATGAAAATGCTAGAAAAACTCCCAACGCGATACAATAAAGGTGTTCAAGCCTATTGTAAAGCGACAGGAGAAAATATAGCATAAAAATTTCATTGTTTATCACATATAAGAGTGGAACAGATGATTATGATTTACTTATCAAATTGAACTTCTTCTAACAGGTACTCAATGAATTTATCCCCCATTTTAGACAAGCTAGCTTTTTCGTGTTTGATATAAACTAGCTCAATAGGGTCATCAATATCTAGCGGAATGGAAACAATATTGTCACCGTTGAGATTGCTGTTGAGAATACCAGTTGCGATAGTGTAACCGTCAAGACCGATTAAAAGATTGAAAAGGGTTGCTCGGTCACTGACAACGATGGATTTTTTATGGTGTTCTTGGGATAGGATTTCTTCTGAAAAGTAAAATGAATTGTGGGTGCCTTGGTCATAGCTCAGATAAGGAAAATCTTCTAGATCAGCTAATTGCACCAGTTTTTTCTTTGCTAGAGGATTGCTCTTGCTGACAAAGATATGGGGCTGTGCGGTAAAGAGATGAGTGGCAATCAAGTGATTGTCATCTAGCATTTTGGAGAGGACATCGCGGTTGTAGCTGTTGAGAAATAGAACACCAATTTCACTACGGAAATTTTTGACGTCATCAATGATTTCCCAAGTTCGGGTTTCCCGCAGGAAGAGCTCGTACTTTTCCATGTCACTCTTTTTGAGCAGAGATACGAAAGCATTGACCACAAAGGCGTAGTGTTGTGAGGAAACGCTGAAAAGTTCTCGGTTAGCAACGGGATTTTTATAACGTTCTTCCAGCAGCTGGGTTTGCTCTACTACCTGACGAGCATAGGAAAGAAATTCCATGCCGTCCTTAGTTAAGGTAATGCCCTTGGGATTGCGGATGAAAATCTCAATACCCATTTCATTTTCCAAATCACGCACAGCATTAGACAGACTTGGCTGGGTGATGAATAATTGTTTGGCAGCTTCGTTCATACTGCCCGTTTCGACGATTTTGATAATATAATGTAATTGCTGAATTCTCATAAGCCTATTTTATCACATTAGCATTGACAAAACACTTGTTAAGTTGTAAAATATGTTAAATTTAACCTTTAAGAAAGTCCAGCGAGGCTTCCAAGGTTTCAGGTGAAGGAAGAGTGGGAACAAGTCTGCTCTCTATTTTCGTGAGGCCTTGCGTGTGTATGCGAGGTCTTTTTTGGTAAAGAAATGAGGTAGAAATGGTAAGTAGTTCGTGTAAGAAAAGATTCGGAAAAATCATGTTGGAGAAGATGAGCATTGTGCATCAAGAGGAAATTGCTCCGCGAATTTTTGCTATGGATTTAAAAGGGGAAATGGTTATCCAGATGAAGGCTGGGCAGTTTCTACATATTCGAGTCCCAGATGATACGAAGCTTCTACGGCGACCTATTTCAATTTCAGAGATTGATAAAGAGAGAAAAATCTGTCGGATTATTTACAGGATAGAAGGAGCAGGCACAGAAATTTTTTCTAAATTGAAGAAGGGTTTTCAGTTGGATGTCATGGGTCCTCAAGGAAATGGGTTTGATTTATCTGGTTTGGACATTGAAGATACAGCCTTAATCATAGGAGGCGGTATTGGTGTTCCGCCTTTACTACAAGTAACAAAAGAATTACATAGTAAAGGGGTCAAGGTCACTTCGGTTTTTGGATTTGCAACAAAAGCCGCCGTTATTTTGGAAGAAGAGATGAAAAAATACGGTCGTGTCATCGTAACAACAGATGACGGTTCTTATGGTCGCAAAGGCTATGTTTCCTCTGTTGTGAATGAGTTGCCAGAAAGTTTTACAGCGGTTTATGCTTGCGGTGCCCCTGGTATGCTCAAATATGTTGATGAAACATTTCGTAGTCATCCGCGAGCTTACATTTCTATGGAGTCACGAATGGCTTGTGGAATGGGGGCTTGCTATGCTTGCGTACTTCATGTGGCTGGTGAGGATCAATCAGTCAATAAGCGTGTCTGTGAAGACGGTCCAGTTTTTGCGACTGGCACAGTCTTGATGTAGGAGGTGAACATGTCGAAAAATCGTTTAGCAGTTTCTCTTCCGGGATTGGAACTGAAAAATCCAATCATTCCAGCTTCGGGCTGTTTTGGTTTTGGTCAGGAATATGCCAAATATTATGACCTAGATGTGCTTGGCTCAATCATGATTAAAGCAAGCACGCAGAATCCTCGTTTTGGCAATCCGACACCGCGCGTGGCGGAAACACAAGCTGGTATGCTCAATGCTATTGGTTTGCAAAATCCTGGTGTAGATGTGGTGTTAGCAGAAAAGCTTCCTTGGTTGGCTCAACATTATCCTAATCTGCCGATTATTGCTAATGTTGCTGGATTTTCTAATGAAGAATATGCTTTTGTTGCGGGAAAAATTTCTCAAGCACCAAACGTTAAAGCAATCGAACTCAATATTTCTTGCCCTAATGTGGATCATGGCAATGGAGGATTATTGATTGGGCAGGTGCCGGATTTGGCATACGAGGCTGCGAAGGCAGCAGTAGATGTATCGGAAGTGCCGGTCTATGTGAAATTGACACCTAGTGTAGCAGATATTACGCAGATAGCTATAGCAGTTGAAGCTGCAGGAGCAACGGGCTTTACTATGATTAACACCTTGGTTGGCATGCGGTTTGACTTAAAAAGCAGAAAACCCATTATTGCAAATGGAACGGGTGGGATGTCAGGTCCTGCTGTTTTTCCTGTTGCCTTAAAGTTAATTCGTCAGGTAGCCCAATCCAGCAGTTTGCCAATCATTGGTATGGGTGGAGTAGATTCAGCAGAAGCAGCCATTGAAATGTTTATTGCGGGAGCATCAGCTATTGGTGTTGGCACGGCAAATTTCACTGACCCTTATGCTTGTCCTAATATCATTGATAACCTACCTAAAGTTATGGATAAGTATGGCATTGAAAGTTTGGAAAGTCTGCGAGCAGAAGTCAAGGGAAATTTATTTTAGTTTGATATTTTGCTTGACAAGAGATAAAGTAAATTATAAAATAATTGAAATAAAACCTTTAAAGAAGTCCAGAGAGTCTACTAAGGAAGATACGGTTAAAATGGCAGTTACTGCCAATTTTCGTGTAACCTTGCCTCGGGCAAGGTTTTTCTATAGCTCGTAATAAAGCAAATTTAGAGCTATTGATGATTAGCTAGTGCTACTAAGCAACTTCACCGTTTGATGTAGTATAGTCAGTATTGAAAGGTGGCAGAGCTAGAGATTCTGTCAAAAGGTTAAAAATGGCGAAAAGCCTATAAAAAGGAGAAGAATCCATGCGTGAAGAACGTCCTATTATTGCCCTTGATTTTCCGTCATTTGATGATGTCAAGGAGTTTTTAGAGCATTTTCCAGAAGACGAAAAGTTATATGTCAAAATCGGTATGGAATTTTTCTATGCCATTGGTCCGGAAATTGTGCATTATCTGAAAGGTTTGGGACACAGCATTTTCCTAGATTTGAAATTGCACGACATTCCAAATACAGTACGCTCTGCCATGTCAGTTTTGAGAACCTTTGGGATTGATATGGTGACGGTTCATGCGGCAGGTGGCGTGGAAATGATGCGAGAAGCCAAGAAGGTTTTAGGTGATCAGGCAAAGCTGGTAGCAGTGACCCAGCTGACTTCTACCAGTGAGGAAGATATGAGGGATTGCCAAAATATCCAAACAACTGTTTCAGAATCTGTTGTCAACTATGCCTGCAAAGCTAAGGAAGCTGGACTGGACGGAGTTGTTTGTTCGGCTCAGGAGGTTAAGCTGATTAAAGCCGCAACATCAGAAGATTTTCTGTGCGTCACTCCAGGTATTCGACCAGCTGGTTCTGAAATCGGGGATCAAAAACGGGTTATGACGCCGCAAGAAGCTCATCAAATTGGTAGTGATTACATTGTGGTTGGGCGTCCAATCACACGAGCAACTGATCCAGTAGCTGCTTACCGAGCTATAAAGGCGGAATGGGTGAATGGTTAGAAAAATGTATCGAGCAATCATTGACAGACCAATAGGTTACAAAGACAACTTTGGCAATTGTTATCCTATCAACTATGGTTATATTCCGGATTTATTTGCTGGAGACAGCGAAGAACAAGATGTTTATATCATTTCGGAAAAAATACGAGAACCTTTGGAATCTTTTGAAGGAGAATTGACTGCTGTTATTCATCGACAAAATGATGTGGAGGATAAGTGGGTACTGACCTCTACAAATGAGAATGTGGCCTTAGAGGACATTAAAGAAAAAACACATTTTTTGGAACAATATTTTGTTTCCACTATTGAATTATTGTAAAGGAGAAATCATGACTTTAGCAAAAGATATTGCCCGTGACTTACTGAACATTGAGGCTGTTTACTTAAAACCGGAAGAACCTTTCACTTGGGCAAGCGGTATCAAGTCTCCAATTTATACAGACAATCGTGTGACCTTGGCCTATCCAGAAACGCGAACGTTGATTGAAAGTGGTTTTGTAGATAAAATCAAGGCTGAATTTCCAGAAGTAGAAGTGATTGCTGGAACAGCGACAGCGGGTATTCCTCATGGTGCTATTATTGCAGACAAGATGAATTTGCCCTTTGCCTATATTCGTAGTAAACCAAAAGATCATGGGGCTGGAAATCAGATTGAAGGTCGGGTAAAATCAGGTCAAAAAATGGTCGTGGTTGAGGATTTGATTTCAACTGGTGGTTCTGTTTTGGATGCCGTTGCTGCAGCAAAGCGAGAAGGTGCAGATGTCATTGGAGTGGTGGCTATTTTCACTTATGAATTACCTAGAGCAGAAAAGAATTTTTCAGATGCAGGTGTGAAATTAGTAACCTTATCTAACTACACTGAATTGATCAATCTGGCAGAACAAGAAGGTTATGTTTCAGCAGAAGGATTGGCTCTACTTGAGAAATTTAAACATGACCAAGAAAATTGGCAGGGATAAGAAAGATGAATCTAATAGAACTAAGTAGGAAGTATCCTCGGGCAGAAGTTTGGGCACATCCAGATGAGTTTCCAAACTTATATGATTTAACATTGAGAGGAGTCAAGCAAGCGACAAGTTCTTGGTTTGAAGAGTATGAAAAAGACAAGGAATCGTTACCTAAAGTTGGAGAAGTCTCCATCATGCTAGATAGAATGGAGAATCCTAGTCGAGCCTTGGTCATGGTGACTAAAGAAGTTCTTGTCCGTCCCTTTCATCAAGTGACAGCAGAAGAAGCTTTTTTAGAAGGAGAAGGCAATCGCAGTTTAAGAGATTGGCAGACTATTTTTGGTGATTATTGGCGTAAAACCTTGCCAGAAGAAGGATTAGAATTTTGAGAGTCTGGTTTGGTTGTTACAGAAATTTTTACTGTCTTAGAAGATTATCTTTTAGACAATGAAGAAAACGGACGTAGCAAGTAATTAGACGTTAAGCAGCAATCTGACGATTGTTGTTTTTTTAAATAGCGAAACACTGTAGATTTTGTTATAATATCCCTATGCTAAAAATGTATTCTTTTTTCTTTTCAGCTTTGCAAAAATTATGTTATTGATTGGTTTGCACTGGTTTTTTACTGTGATTATTCATCTAGGGACAATTTCTAATCTGGCTTTGATTGGGGTGGCGATACTAGCGTTTCTGGCATATCGTTATCTAGAAAATGTAAAAAAATGCTACCACTACCTGATGAAGCACAAAGTTGCTATTATGATAGCGGTAATTATATTTCAGTTAGCAATGCTTTTGTCTGCTCAGTTGCTGATTCGGCGAGATGCAGCAGTTGTTTTCAATGGTGCTTTCAAGTACTCAAAAGAGACTTCTATTTCCAGTTATTTGACACGCAATCCTAATAACTTGTTTCTCTTTTTGTCTGAGCGCTTTTTTTATAATATCTTTGGAAGCTCAGCTTTATGGATTTTGCAGGGATTAAATATATTTTATGACGATATAACGGCACTCATTTTGTACAAGGGAATGAAAAAATATGTGAGTGAGTCTGCTGCTGATGTGACATTTAGTTTGTATGTCTTGCTAGTTGGCTTTTCACCTTATTTTTATTCGATGTACACGGATATATGGCCTCTTCCGCTCATTGCTTTACAAATATTCTTACTTTTTGATTTATTTGGGCTTCGATGGCAGGATAAGAGGGTACTCTTCATAAAGACAATCGGATTAGGTTTGATAAGTGGGCTTGCAGTGCTGATACGACCAACTGTGTTGATTATTATTATGGCAGGT
The DNA here is from genome assembly GCF_001812815.1 of Streptococcus sp. HMSC073A12. Lineage (NCBI taxonomy): Bacteria > Bacillati > Bacillota > Bacilli > Lactobacillales > Streptococcaceae > Streptococcus > Streptococcus sp. HMSC073A12. Next base: position 138,457 of record NZ_KV810539.1, read on the forward strand.
TTTATGGTGCTGTTGTTCAAAAAGGAATGGAAGAAATTTATCTTAATCTTTTTCACCTTTCTCCTATCGTTTGGCGTAACTTCTATCGGCGGAAACTATCTGAAAGCGACACAAACAGAAGTGACATTGATACAAGAGAAAGGATTGTCTAAAAGTCCTCTGCTCTTTATTGACTTAGGGTTGACTTTTATTGGACACGATCAAGAAGACATGAAAGAGGGTTTGCTTCAATACATTGATGTGGATCAGAGAGAACAGTATAATAATGGAATGTTTAAGCAAGAAAATGTAAAAAAAGAAATCAAACGACGTTTAAAAGAGTATTCGTTTTTTGGATTTCTCAATCATCTTTACTATAAGCATTCATTAACTGTTTTAGAAGGAACTCTAGGCTGGTTGTATCGAGATGTGGAATATGAAAAAACGCCCTATATTTCTCCTCTTTATCCTTATACAAAAAAGAATCCTGTGGCGCAGTTTATCAGAACTTATTTTCTGAGTGTCGATAAGAATGAGTATCGGTATTATGAGATTGTGAAGCAGGTTATTTGGATTGTGATGAGTCTGGGTCTTGTTTTTGCCTTGTGGAAATATCGTGCAGATGATAAACTCAATATGCTCAGTCTTGCAGTCTTTGGTGGTTTGTTGGTTTTGCTCATTTTTGAAGGTGGAAAGACGCGGTATTTAATACAATTTTTACCGCAAATCATCATATTGTCTGCATTAGGATTGACTAAATATTTACCGGATTGGTTAAAAAGTAAGAAAGGAGAAAAGATAAAATGAGAAAATCGTTTTACACTTGGTTGATGACGGAGCGCAATCCCAAAAGCAAAGCACCGAAGGCGATTTTAGCAGACTTGGTGTTTCATGAAACAAATTTCCCTAAGCACACGGATGATTTTGATGAAGTTAGTCGTTATCTGGAAGAACATGCTGACTTTTGCTTTAATCTTAGCGATTTTGATGCGATTTGGGAAGACTATCAGGCTCATTAGTTCGGAGAAATGATAGAATTTTCCGAGTTACTTTGCTATAATAATAGTAAATAATGTGAAGAAAGAGGTTCTTTATTTGCAAGAACATTCAGTAGAAATTACCTTACAGCATCCGGATGATGCTTTTCATCTTTTTGGTTCCAATGAACGTCACTTGCGTTTAATGGAACAGGAGTTGCAGGTAACCATTCATGCAAGGACGGAGATTGTCCAGATTATCGGTAGCGAAGTAGCTTGTGAGGAGACTCGTCAGGTTATTCAAGCTCTGCTAGTTTTGGTGAATCGCGGGATGACGATTGGGACACCAGATGTAGTGACGGCTATTACAATGGTCAAAAATGGTGAAATTGATAAGTTTGTGGCTCTGTATGAGGAAGAAATTATCAAAGATTCTTATGGCAAGCCCATTCGTGTCAAGACCTTAGGGCAAAAAATCTATGTTGATAGCATTAAGAATCATGATGTTGTCTTTGGGATTGGACCGGCAGGGACAGGAAAAACCTTCTTAGCGGTGACCTTGGCAGTGACAGCACTCAAACGCGGTCAGGTCAAGCGAATTATTTTGACTCGTCCGGCAGTAGAAGCGGGCGAGAGCCTAGGATTTCTACCAGGGGATTTAAAGGAAAAGGTGGATCCTTATTTGCGGCCTGTTTATGATGCATTGTATCAGATTTTAGGTAAGGATCAAACAACGCGTCTTATGGAGCGAGAAATCATTGAGATAGCTCCTTTGGCTTATATGCGTGGACGAACATTGGATGACGCCTTTGTCATCTTAGATGAAGCGCAAAATACAACCATTATGCAGATGAAGATGTTTCTAACACGACTTGGTTTTAATTCCAAGATGATTGTCAATGGGGATATTAGCCAGATTGACTTGCCAAAGAATAATAAATCAGGTCTCATTGATGCGACAGAGAAATTGAAAAATATCAAGCAAATTGATTTCGTTTACTTATCAGCCAAGGACGTTGTGCGTCATCCTGTGGTTGCAGAGATTATCCAAGCTTATGAACATTCTACTGAAATGGCGCATCATCATTTTTCTAAAGAAGAAAAATCAAGTTTGACCAATTCCAAAATTGTCAGCGAGCCAGTCAAGGAGTCGGAAGATGATGAAGGAATATCTCTTGGCTAATCTGGACAAGTTTCACACGACTGATTTTGAGGAAGTACGCTTGCAAAAGAATCTGCTACGTGACTGATGACTATCAATGCATCTTCCTATGTCATGATCACAGGACACAGAAAGTAAGAATTAAAAAATAATTGACCAACTATCTAAGCATTACAGATGTAGGATACTAACCGAAAAGGATATCCCAAGTATTTTATCTTTATATGAAAGCAATCCTCTGTATTTTCAGCATTGTCCACCAGGCATATCCTGATGAGGAGACTGTTTTTATTGGTTTGTTTATGGTTGAACAAGCCTATCAGAGGAAAGGATTGGCAGTCAGATTGTGACAGAAGCACTAGCTTATTTTGTTAAGAACTTTCGAAAAGCACGTTTAGCTTATGTTAAGGGAAATCTTTAATCTCAGCATTTTTGGGAAAAGTAGGGCTTTAAACCAATTGGATGCGAGGTTAAGCAAGAACTCTATACGGTTGTTATCGTTGAACAGAGCTTAGGAGATTAGAAATGGCATCAAGTAAGAACTATTTGGAATTTATTTTGGAGCAATTATCAGGATTAGATGATGTGACTTACCGTTCCATGATGGGGGAGTATATTCTTTACTTCCGTGGCAAGATTATTGGCGGCATTTATGACAATCGCTTTTTAGTTAAACCCGTGCAAGCAGTCTTAGATAAGATTGACCAACCTTCTTTTGAGTTTCCATACGAAGGTGCCAAAGAAATGATTTTAGTGGAAGACCTTGATAATAAGATGTTTCTAGAAGACCTGATTTTAGCTATGTATGATCAACTGCCAACACCCAAACCTAAAAAGAAAAAGCAAAGGTAAACGAAGCAAAAAAGAAGCCTGCTAAGGCCCTGTCTTTGCACGGGCAAAATAAAAAGAAGCTGGGACGAAAGAGCTCAGCTTCCTTTGGTTTATATAGTTGTCATTACAAGACGCAGTGGTTGAGCGAAACTCTGTTGACTTTATTCAATTTAGAGTTTCTTATGAACAATTGAGTCTGGAATGAAAGTCTCCAGTTGCAAAGTATACAGTACAATAAACCAACGATGCAGTAGCTGATGACACAAAGCATAGTGGGTAGGACTTGCGAAGTCACCCTTTTCTTTTCAAAATTTATACTAAATCATTGATATCGGTGTAGTCACGATTAAGCCATTCTGCGACGGGTCGGCTAGTGAGATAACCTTTATAAGTAGTCACTCCTTGTTGTAGCCCCAAATCATCTGCTATAGCTTGTTCAAAACCTTTGTCAGCCAAAGCTTCAATGTAAGGAAGTGTTACATTTGTAAGGGCAAGAGTTGATGTACGGGCAACAGCACCTGGGATGTTGCAACGGCATAGTGAAGTACACCATGTTTTTCATAGACAGGTTCATCGTGAGTGGTTACACGATCAGCAGTTGCAACAACTCCACCTTGGTCAACAGCTACATCTACAATAACAGATCCAGATCGCATTTTACTGACCATTTCATCAGTAACGAGCTTGGGAGCTTTGGCACCAGGGATTAATACTGCTCCAATCACTACATCGGCCTCTTTGACACTTTCAGCAATATTGAAAGAATTAGACATAAGGGTCTGGATTTGATGACCAAAAAGGTCTTCTAGTTCTGACAGTCGTTTAGCGCTGATATCAAGAATAGTGACATGCGCTCCCAGTCCTAAAGCGATGCGAGCTGCGTGTGTTCCAACAACGCCCCCTCCAATGATAGTGACTTTTCCTTTAGGAACACCTGGAACACCGCCCAGTAGTACACCAGAACCACCTCCTTGTTTGGTTAAAAAGTGAGCTCCAATCTGCACAGCCATTCTCCCTGCGACCTCACTCATAGGAACGAGCAGAGGGAGTTTTTTTCTTGGTCACGAACGGTTTCGTAAGCAATCCCTGTTGTTTTGCCCACAATCATCGCATCGGATAATTCAGGTGCAGCAGCCATGTGCAGATAAGTTAAAAGCAAGAGGTCATCACGTAAGAAGCCGTATTCAGTAGCTAAGGGCTCTTTGACTTTGACAACTAGATTAGCCGCCCAAGCTTCGGCTGCAGTTGCAACAACTGTCGCTCCCTGTGCTTTATAGTCGGCATCTGTAAATCCAGAACCAAGGCCGGCTTTGGTTTCAACTAAAACCTGATGACCTTTTTGGACAAGACTATGAACGCCAGCTGGTGTTAAAGCAACACGATTCTCATTGTTTTTAATTTCTTTTGGAATACCGATTAACATAGATTTACTCCTTTTTTGAGATGTTTTTATTGTATATGAAAACGCTTTAAAAATCAAAGCGAAATCAAAAAACATTGATTTCGGTGAATATTTATGTTATGGTATGAGACAAAAAAGGAGGTTCATTCAAGATGGAAAGTATTTATCTAAAGCTAGCTGAAAACCGAACTTTGGAAACAGAGCGCCTGCTCTTGCGGCCTGTGACCTTAGATGATGCTGAGGATATGTTTGAATATTCCTCTGATGAAGAAAATACTCGCTACACTTTTTTACCTAATAAAGATTTGGAAGAAACTAAAAATATTATTGCTCGTTTATTTATGGGGAGACCACTTGGAAATTGGGGAATTGAGTTAAAAGAAAATGAAAAACTGATTGGCAGCATTGACCTACACAAGCTAGATCCGGTCCTCAAAAAGGCGGCTATCGGCTATGTGATTCATAAGAATTACTGGAATCAGGGCTTGGCAACGGAAGCTTTGAAAGAAATAATCCAGTTGGTTTTTGAAAGTTTGAATATGAATATGTTGGTGGCTCTCCATGATGTGGAAAATCCAGCTTCAGGACGAGTTATGGAAAAGGCTGGTATGAAGTTTTCCCATATTGACCCATACGCAGCACTCGATGAGCACGAGGAAGGCCGAATTTCTCAGAGAGCTTATTATCGTTTGACAAAGAAAGATTATTTTGAAAAATACTGATGTGAATGTTAGATTTATAGGAAATTTCAATGGTGACTAGGTTCTTTTTGGAACGTTCTAGCAAAATTTTTTTCTTTTAATGAAAACATTTTTCAAATCTATTGACAAGTACCTCTCTGCATGATATAGTAGATAGGGACTGCTGATTTAGCTCAGTTGGCAGAGCGCATCCATGGTAAGGATGAGGTCGCCGGTTCAATCCCGGCAATTAGCATGAGGAACAGGAAAAAGCCCAATTTTAATGGGCTTTTTTGCATTGGTGACGATATTAAGACATCAAATTCACCAGCTATTATATGTGATGGTATTCTCTTAGGTCAAAGCGTTGGTACAGACCTAGTCGGTTTGGACTTCTATCAAATAATGCTGGTATCTGCCCCGATTACAGGCGCCTCCGGCTAACTTCATCATGGTCAATACTTAAGGAAAACGTTTTGTAGATGAGTACGGTAGTCGGTATAAATGAGTTCAGGCAGCAATTGACAATGGTGGTTTTTTTCTATCTGATTGCAGATGCAGATGAAAATATCAAAGAAACAGCTTATAATACCAGTCAAGAAAAAGATTGATGCGCAGGTAGCGAATGGAACACTCTACCGAGCAGATGGTTTGGAAGAATTGGCAGAGCAAGTTGGTGTGGATCCAGCAGTCTTTGTTCAAACTATTAAGGATTACAATTCTTATGTTGATGCGGGCTATGATCCTGAATTTGAAAAGGGAGCTTTCGACCTCAAGGTTGAAAAAGCACCGTTTTATGCCACTCCTCGAAAACCAGCCGTGCACCATACTATGGGTGGGCTTAAGATTGATACGGAAATACATGTTATCAATAAACAAGGACAAGTTATCCAAGGTCTCTATGCAGCTGGAGAAGTAGCTGGCGGATTGCATGTTGGAAACCGTTTGGGTGGTAATTTCCTTACTGATATTTTTACTTTTGGACGTATTGCAGCCGAAATTGCTATTACAAAGAATTGTTAATCTTGATTTTAAGGCAGAAAATTCATTCAGTTTTGGGAGGGTTCTTTTGCAAATATTCTTGACAAGCATTTCTTTTAATGTTAAAGTATTAACTAATAAGAACAGAAAGGAGAACGGTATTATGAACAATGTAAAACAAAATAACACTCAGGTATATCGTATGACAGAACTCCTTTCTAGCAAACCATTGTAGTTTATTTTTGATGAAAAAATAAATAAAAACAAGTAAGCTCAGGACAGGTTTATTCTGTCTTGGGCTTTTTTGTGCGTTTCGGGAAGGATTAGGATGATTAAAAGTTTATTTGGATATATAAAAGAGCATAAATGGTTATATTTATCCATTGCTCTGGTTTTACTATTGTATGATTTTACCATGTTGATTCCAACACAGGTGATTCAGCGTTTGATAGATCATCTGTCGCATCATACTTTGACACAGCAGAATTTAATTAGAGATGTTGGTTTGTTAGCTTTGGTGACAATTTGCAACTATCTGTCGGCTTACTATTGGCATTTAAAAATATTTCAGTCGTCGATTGACTATAAGTTTCTCATGCAAAGAAGAGCTTTTGAGAAATTGGTAGCTATGAGAACGCCTTTCTACGAAAAGTTTCGTTCTGGCGATATTTTAACGCACTTTTCCACAGATGTTGAGGGGATGATGGAGAAGGCTGGTTATGGGATTGTCATTCTCTTATATGCTGGAGGTATGATTGCCTTTGTCATTCCGACCATGTTTTTTATCTCATAGGAAATTAGCTTGTTGGCTATGCTTCCGCTTATGATATTGATGATCTGGATTTATTTTCTTGGAAAAAAACAAGATAAACTAGTCGAAAATAATCGTGAAGCAGTCGCATCTTTGAATGATGAGGTACTGGAAACGATAGAGGGAGTTCGGGTTGCGCGTGCTTATAGCAAGAAAACAACTCAGAAAGAACAGTTCCAATTGCGCACGAAAGCTTTATCTAAGGTTGGTGATCAAATTGCCGGTATTCAATATCTTTACGCACCGCTCTCCTCGGTCTTTATCGCTTTATCAACGATTATTGTGCTTCTTATTGGGGCTATTTTTATAAAAACGGGACAGTTGACAATTGGGCAAGTGATTGCTCTTCAATTGTATATGATTAGCCTAATTGAACCTTTTTGGATGTTGTCGGATTTTATCTTGGTCTATCAAACGGGGAAGACGTCTTTTAAAAAGGTCACAGAATTGATTGAAACGACAGATGATATGAAAATGAGTGGCAAAGAGGAGTTAAAACATCTTATCTCTATTCGTTTTCAGAAATATCATTTCACTTATCCACAAACAAAAAGACCTAGCTTGCGTAACATAGCTTGGCAAATTGAAGCAGGAAAGACGTATGGTATTGTTGGAAAAACAGGATCTGGTAAAACAACCTTAGTTCGTCAGCTTCTTCAGCAATATCCTGTTGGACGAGGTACATTTCAGATAAATGGAAAATCCGTCAGTCACTATTCACGTCCATCAATTGAAGCAATGATTGGCTATGTCCCTCAGGAGCATATTTTGTTTTCAAAATCCGTCAAAGACAATATTGCCTTTGGTAAGAGAAATGCGACATTAAGTGATATTGAGCAGGTTATTGAAACAGCGGCATTTTCAGAAGATTTAAAACGAATGCCAGACGGACTGGAAACGCTTATTGGTGAGAGGGAGTGTCAATATCTGGCGGTCAAAAACAAAGAATTTCTTTGGCACGCGCTTTTATTAGACATCCAGAAGTCCTTGTTTTGGATGATTCTTTGTCGGCAGTTGACGCTCAAACAGAGCGTCGAATTATCAAAAATCTTCAGGATATGCGAGCTAATCAGACAACGATCATTGTGACACACCGTTTGTCAGCTATCCAGCAGGCAGACTGGGTTCTTGTCTTAGAAGATGGAAAAATTGTTGAAGAAGGGACACCGAACCAGTTGCTAAATAAAGGAGGCTGGTATGCCGAACAATATCAGCGGCAGCAACATCAGAAAGGAGGGAGCAAATGAGTATCATTAGTCGTTTATTAAAAGAACTAAGAATTGTTCGAACTGCATTCTTTTTTGCGGTTGGAATTGCTGTTTTAGCAACGGTGACTATCCAACTGTCCCCTCTCTTTTTGAGAAATATGATAGACGGACCGCTTACACAGATTGGAAGCGGAAAAGATCGTCAGGTTCAGCTTTTGCAATTAGCTGGATTATATATAATTGTTGTAGTTTTGGGGAGCATACTGACTTACTTAGGTGATCGCCTTTTAGCGCATTGTGGAAACAAAGTAGCAGAACATCTGAGGAATGAAGCTTATTGGGTTATGCAAAATTTGCCGATTTCTCACTTTGATGATAAACCAGCAGGTAAGATTGCAACCAGAATTGTAAATGATACGGAAACCTTACGAAGACAATTTTATGCTAGTTTGGTTAGTGTTTTGATTCAAGTTCTTCGGATTGTTTTTACCTACGCTCTATTGTTTTACCTTAGTCCGCTTGCTGCCTCGATACTTTTGATGTTGCTTCCTGCTTTTTATGGAATTCAGGTATTTTATAAAAAACTAACGGACAAGCCGATGAAAGACTTTTATGATTCACGGAGTGATATCAATAATCAGGTGAATGAATTGATGTATGGAGCTAGTCTGATACAGTTATATCATCAGGAAAAAATAGTTCTTTCAGAATTTGATGCTACTGCCCGAAAAATGAGCCAAGCTGATAAACAAATTGTATGGGTAAGTGCTCTTTCGTCTTGGCCACTAACGGAATTTTTAAAAAATACAGTGCTTGCTGTTATTTTGACAATAGTTGGTCAGCAATTTTTAGGCGGTCATAGCGTTATTACCGCAGGTGTACTGTTTGTCTATCTCAATTATATTATTGATTTATTTGATATGATGGGTTTTCTGGTTCGACTCTTCCCGTATGTACAACGATCATTGGAAACAGGAAAACGAGTTTTAGAATTGCTAGATCAACCTCAAGAAGCGGATGAGAAAGCCCAGCTAGTAGTCAATAAAGGTGAGGTTGTGTTTGAACATGTGAGCTTTGCGTATGAGAAAGAAAAAACTGTCCTGCACGATATTAGCTTTAAGGCAAATCAAGGAGAGACAATTGCTTTGGTGGGACATACCGGCTCTGGAAAATCTTCTATCATGAACCTACTTTATCGTTTCTATGATCCCCAAAAAGGGAAAATATATATTGATCAACAAGACATCCAACAATATTCTCGGGAAAGTCTTCGTAGTCACATGGGAATTGTTTTGCAAGATCCTTATCTATTCACGGGAACGCTAGCAAGCAATGTAGCTATGACTCATTCAGGCATAAATCGTGAAAAAGTCCTGGAAGCTTTAGAAAAGATCGGTGCAGGGGACTTGCTGGCTCGTTGTAAAAAAGGAATTGATGAACCTGTAAGGGATAAAGGGGCAGCATTTTCGAGCGGTGAACGGCAATTGATTTCATTTGCACGAACTCTCTACGCTAATCCCAAAATTTTAATATTGGATGAGGCAACTTCCCATATTGATACAGAAACCGAAGAAATGATTCAAAACGCAATGGCTGTTGTAAAAGAGGGGAGAACAACTTTTATCATCGCTCACCGTTTATCCACCATTCAAGAGGCAGACCAAATTTTGGTTATTTCTGAAGGAAAGATTGTGGAGCGAGGGCAACATGATACATTGGTAAAACAAAATGGCATCTATGCGCAAATGAGCCGCCTCCAGCAACAAGTATAAGTTTTGAAAGAAAAAATATGAAATAAAGAGCAGAACGAAATAGTAAATGATTTATAAATCAAGCATCCCTATCTGAAATATGGTATAATGAAGTGATACTAATAAAGTGGGTGTAATATGTATATAGAAATGGTCGACGAGACAGGGCAAGTTTCAGAAGAAATCATCAAGCAAACACATGATATACTGGAATTTGCTGCTAAAAAGATTGGCAAAGAAGAAAAAGAAATGGCAGTGACATTTGTTACCAACGAGCGCAGCCATGAGCTGAATTTGGAATATCGAAATACAGATCGTCCGACAGATGTTATCAGCTTGGAGTACAAGCCCGAGCTGGACATTGCTATTGACGAGGAGGATTTACTAGAAAATCCTGAGCTGGCGGAAATGTTAGAGGATTTTGATGCCTATATCGGAGAGCTCTTTATTTCCATAGATAAGGCGCGTGAACAAGCAGAAGAATATGGTCACAGCTTTGAGCGGGAAATGGGTTTTCTTGCAGTACATGGTTTTCTGCATATCAATGGATACGATCACTATACGCCGGAAGAAGAGGCGGAAATGTTTGGTTTACAGGAAGAAATTTTGACTGCTTATGGACTTACAAGACAATAATACAAATAAACGCAAATGGAAAAATCGAGATGTGATTTCGAGTTTAGAATTTGCTCTGACAGGGATTTTTACAGCAATCAAAGAAGAGCGCAATATGCGCAATCATGCTGTTTCAGCAGTTGCGGTCGTGCTTGCAGGATTGTTTTTTCGGGTATCTGCGATAGAGTGGCTCTTTCTCTTTTTGAGTATTTTTCTAGTCATTTCTTTTGAGATTATGAACTCTGCTATTGAAAATGTGGTAGATTTAGCTAGTGATTATCACTTTTCCATGCGAGCTAAAAATGCCAAGGATATGGCAGCAGGAGCTGTTTTGGTTGTTTCGGGTTTTGCGGTTATAACAGGATTGATTATTTTCGTTCCGAAAATTTGGAATTTACTTTTTTAACATGAAAATCGGAGAATCCTTTCCGATTTTCTTATATTAGACTAATAAGGAATAAACGAGGTGAAAAATGACCTTTAAATCAGGATTTGTTGCTATTTTAGGACGTCCAAATGTTGGAAAGTCTACTTTTTTAAATCATGTTATGGGGCAAAAGATTGCTATCATGAGTGATAAGGCTCAGACGACTCGTAACAAGATTATGGGAATTTACACGACAGATCAGGAGCAGATTGTCTTTATTGATACGCCAGGGATTCATAAGCCAAAGACTGCCTTGGGCGACTTTATGGTGGAATCCGCTTACAGCACGTTGCGTGAAGTGGATACAGTTCTTTTTATGGTTTCTGCCGATGAAAAACGCGGTAAGGGTGATGATATGATTATGGAGCGTTTAAAAGTGGCTAAAGTTCCTGTTATTCTGGTTATCAATAAAATTGATAAAGTACACCCGGATCAGCTGCTGAGTCAGATTGATGATTACCGCAAGCAGATGGACTTTAAGGAAGTTGTGCCAATTTCTGCTCTTCAAGGCAATAATGTTTCGCATCTAGTTGATATTTTAAGTGAAAAATTAGAGGAAGGTTTCCAATATTTCCCAGCTGACCAGATTACCGACCACCCTGAGCGTTTTTTGGTTTCTGAGATGATTCGGGAAAAGGTTTTATTGCTGACACGTGAAGAAATTCCGCATTCGGTGGCGGTGGTCATTGACAGTATGAAGCGGGATGAGGAGACTGACAAAGTGCATATCCGCGCTACCATTATGGTGGAAAGAGACAGTCAAAAGGGCATTATCATCGGTAAAGGCGGCTCTATGCTTAAGAAAATCGGCTCTTTGGCACGCCGCGACATTGAACTCATGCTAGGTGATAAAGTCTTTCTTGAAACTTGGGTTAAAGTCAAGAAAAACTGGCGGGACAAAAAGCTAGACTTGGCAGATTTTGGATATAACAAAAAGGAGTATTAGAGGCTGAGGAAGATGAGGTCGTTATTTGTCGCAGAAAAAGGTCACCAAAATGATAAAAGTATTGTCCTTTTGCATGCGTCTGGTTCTAGCAGTCAGATGTGGGCACATCATATCGCTGAGTTAAAAAATGATTTTCACTGTATAGCTGTTGATTTGCCTGGACCTGCTTCTAGCCGCGACATTGAGTGGACAAATTTTAATGATGTTACAGAAATGATTGCTGATATTATCAAAAACAGGGTTCACGGCAAGCCGCACCTTGTTGGACTATCGTTGGGAGGCGGTCTCGTTCTTAAATTGTTGGAAAAACATGCTGATTTATTTGATAGAGCGATTGTTGACGTTGCCTGTCACCACCCTATAAAAGGCTACCGCAAAGTCATTGCCGGTGTTTACATCATGTCGTTATTAAAAAACACTAAGCTAATGGGCAACCTTATGGCAAAAATGATGCAGAAAGATGGTGTACCTGAAGAGAGCTATCGTTAGTTCATAATGGATTTGCAAAGGGCTTCTGCTAAGTCTTTTCGCCGAGCAATGTTACAGGCAAATCTGCTGAGGATTACTGCAAATTTCGACAATCCTGTTTTCTTTGTTTCGGGCGGTAAAGAATCGAAGTCAATTCATGAATCTCATAAAGAATTGGTAAGAAAAAACAGATTGAGTGATCGTGCCTATTATCCAAATAAAGGGCATGCGTGGCTGTTTAGTGATATTGACACGCATATACAATTACTCCGCTACTTTTTTCAAGACGGAGCATTTCCAGATAAATTAAAAGGTTTCTAAATATGGACTACATTTCCTACATTCGCTCAAAGGTTGGGCATGACAAGGTTATTCTGACCTTTGCTGGCGGTATTTTAGCAGATGACGAGGGACGCGTGCTGTTGCAACTACGCGGGGATAAGAAAACATGGTCTATTCCAGGCGGTGCAATGGAGCTTGGCGAATCCACTCTTGATACTGCTAAGCGTGAATTTTTTGAAGAAACTGGCATTGAAGTAGAAGCTACTCGTTTTCTCAATGTTTACAGTAATTTCGAGGAAGTTTATCCGAATGGTGATGCGGTGCAGACGGTTGTCTTCATCTATGAGCTGGCGGCGATTTCATCAGTGAATATTGCAGATTTTCACAATGAAGAAACTCTACGCCTGCGTTTCTTTTCTAAGGAAGAAATTGAGAATTTAGAATCTGTGAGTAGTAAGCATCGCCTGATGTTAGCTGAGTATTTTGATGACAACTTTGCGATGGGACATTGAGTTGAGATTGACATATAATCCGTGATTAATTTATTTTTTAAGGAGGTAGGGCAATGGAATTTGTAAATCTTTTAGTGGAAAATGTGGAACGAGCCGAGGAGCGTTTTTTATCGGTTCTGGCTAATTTATCTGTGGAAGAAGCGAATGCTTTTCCGGTTGCGGATACAGTTCCGTCCATTAAGTCTGTGACTTAGTTGACTTGGTATACGGCGCGGGAGCTGGATTTTCAGATTGCTGATTTAGCTAAGACCGATCCAGTCTGGTTCTCTAAAGGTTGGAAGAAAAAGTTTGCCTTGGATTTGCCAGATGATACGGAAGATTGGCACCATACTCCTCAAGAAGCGCATAAAGTTGTGGTGACAGATATTGAGTTGCTCAAAGACTATCTGTCTGTTGCGGTTGCGGCAACAATTGCTTATTTATCAGAGGTGAATGAAGACAGTTTGGACGATGTTGTTGATGAGAATTGGACTCCAGCTATTAAACGTGGGAATCGTTTAGTATCGATCATTGACGATGCTGCTATGTATTCAGGTCAGGCAATCTATGCTCACCGCCTGCTAGGAAGAGAAGAGTGAAAAAGATAATGGTAGGGGAAATTCGAGCGGTCGAAAAATCTCAACTAGCTGACTGGGCTTACTTTGCTCATTTAGCTTGGAAGATAGAGAAAAAGAAATTACTAGCAGCATTTTCTGAAGGCAAATTTCCTAATGAATTTTTATACTACTTAGAGGGAGAAGCCGTTGCTTGGATCAGCTTATCTATGCGTTCGGAGTATGTGGAAGGAGCAGAGCAACTTCCTATCGCATATATTGAAGGCATAGCGGTAGCACCTGCTTTTCAAAGAAATGGCATCGCTCATCAACTTCTAGAGTTTGCACAGTCGTGGGCGAAAGAAAAAGGAGTGTACCAGCTAGCTTCAGATTGTGATATGGACAATGCAGTCAGTCAAGCTTTTCACAAGAGTGCGGAATTTGAAGAAATAAGTCGAACTGTTCATTATATGTTACATTTGGATAAGAAAGGATAAAGATTTTATGCCCGAATTACCAGAAGTAGAAACGGTACGCCGTGGTTTAGAGCGGCTGGTTAAAGGAAAAGAGATTGAAAAGGTAGATGTCCGTTATGCCAAGATGATTGGAACGGGGGCAGATCCTTTTGTCTTAGAATTACCGGGGCAAAGCATTGATGCTGTTGGGCGTCGGGGCAAGTATCTGATTTTTTATTTGAAGAATTGGGTGCTGATTTCGCATTTGCGCATGGAAGGAAAGTATCTTTTCTATCCTGAAGAGGTCCAGTTGACGAAGCATTCTCATGTAATTTTTCATTTTACAGATGGCAGCAGCCTCGTTTATCAGGATGTTCGGAAATTTGGCACGATGGAGTTGTTGAGAAAAGAACAAATAACATCCTATTTTACTGAGCGAAAGCTAGGACCAGAACCGACTGAATCAGATTTTCATTTACTGCCATTTGAAACCGCTCTGAAAAAATCTAAGAAATTGATTAAACCTTACCTGTTGGATCAAACTTTAGTAGCTGGTCTTGGCAATATCTATGTAGATGAAGTATTATGGCGGGCGCAGATTCATCCGGCAAGAGCAGCTAAAAGTTTGACTGCTGGAGAAGCAGAGGAATTACGCAAGCAGATTATTGCAGTCTTGCAGCTAGGTATTGAAAAAGGCGGTTCAACCATTCGCACCTACCGCAATGCTTTGGGAGAAGACGGAACCATGCAGGATTTCCTGCAAGTCTATGGAAAAACAGGCCAACCTTGTACTAGATGCGGTCACGAAATTGAAAAAATCAAACTAGCTGGTCGTGGAACTCACCTTTGTCCATATTGTCAAAAAATGAGGTAGGACATGGCAAAAATAATCGGAATTACAGGCGGTATTGCTTCTGGCAAATCGACAGTCACAAATTATCTCAGGCAAAAGGGCTATCAGGTCATTGATGCGGATCAGGTGGTTCATGAATTACAGGCGAAAGGCGGTAAACTCTATCAAGCATTGGTCAGCTGGCTAGGGTCTGCTATCTTGAACGAAGCAGGTGAGCTTGAGCGTCCTAAACTATCTCAGCTCATTTTTTCTAGCCAAGAAAATTTAGCGAAATCTTCCCAGCTACAAAATGATATCATTCGGCAAGAGTTAGCCAATCGACGCGACCAACTGGCTAAGACTGAGGAGACTTTCTTTATGGATATTCCGCTCTTATTTGAGCAGGATTATGCAGACTGGTTTGATGAGGTTTGGCTGGTTTACGTGAATCCAGAGACACAAATCAAGCGGCTGAAGGCACGAAATGGCTATTCACAAGAAGAAGCGCAGCAACGCCTTGCCAGTCAGATGAAGCTGGAGGATAAAGTTCCTTATGCAGATTTTGTAATCAAGAATGATGGCAATTTAGAAGAGCTGATAGAACAGATTGATAAGAAGCTTAGGAGATTAAGAAATGATGAAAGCAATGGTTTATAGAGGAGGCGATTTGGGGAATGCTTTTGAAGTAAAAGAGATAAAACGCCCCATTCCTAAGGAACACCAGATTCTAGTGAAAGTAAACTATTCTTCTCTAAATAATGTTGACTATGAGCGCTTTAAAGGGAAAAAACTGTCTTTGTTTGCTCGAACAACCCTTCTTTTTGGAGGTAAAGGAAAAATTTTGGGAGGTGAAGTTTCAGGGCAGGTCGAAGCAGTTGGAGAACAAGTTCAAAACTTTAAAAAAGGAGATGAGGTCTTTGGTCAAACATTAGGTTTCATGGCTTTCGGAGCTTGGGCTGAATATGCTTTACTGGAAGAAAAGCAGACTGTACTTAAACCAAGCTACCTCTCATATGAAGAAGCAGCTGTTTTAGCTAGTGCCTCTAAGACAGCCATAGGCGCTTTATGTACAGGGCAATTGCAGTCTGGTCAGAGTGTCTTAATTTATGGTGCTTCGGGCGGTGTAGGGCACCTTTTAGTGTGTTACGCCAAAGCTTTAGGAGCATCTATAATCGGTGTATGCGGCCAGCGCAATTTGAAGATGGCAACTGATTTGGGATGTGATAGAGTCATTGATTATCAACATGATGACTTTGAGAAAGCAGCAGGAAAGGATGATCTCATTTTAGCCGTTAATGGACATGTTGATTTGAAGATACTAAAGGCACATTTGAAAAAAGATGGTATTCTAGTAGGTGTAGGAGCGAGCTATCTGCCTGCTTCATTCTTGCAATCTTTCTTTTCAAAAAGGGTTCGCTATTTTAGTTACTTTCTAAAACCAAGAGCAGCTTATTATAATGAAATGCAGATGTTAGTGATGAAGAAAGAAATCAAACCTTTCATTGATAAGGTCTATCCCATTACTCAGGTTTCACAATCCATCCAATATGTGATGAACGAACACCCCCAAGGAAAGATTGCTTTAAGAATGCATTTTTAGTATAGACAACCCTATATTAGATAGGCTATCATTCAGATGATGCTCAAAGTAGTTTAATAGATTGATTATTGGTTAATGACAAAGGATAAGAATTGTGTCAATTGAACATTGATTATAAAAAATTTTTAAAGACTGGCTGGGAAAATCATTATTAAAAATGCACAACTAGGATCTTCAGAAGAATTAAAAAGGCAGAGTGATGTTTTTATTATTCTGTGTTATAAACAAGTTGGAAAGAAGATGATTTTATTAAGAATCAAGTGAATTGGAAACGGAATTTATGGATTGCTTGGCTGGGGAACTTTTTTATAGGTGCTAGCCTGTCACTAGTTGTTCCCTTTATGTCTTTGTACGTGGAAGAATTAGGCGCCAGAGGCTCTATGGTTGAATTTTATTCAGGCTTGGCGGTTTCGAGTACAGCTTTGACAGCCGCACTTTTGTCGCCTGTCTGGGGAAGTTTAGCTGATAGGTACGGTCGCAAACCAATGATGATTCGGGCAGCTTTTGCAATGACCTTTACGATGGGAGGCTTGGCTTTTGTACCGAATGTATTTTGGCTCATTGTATTGAGACTGTTAAATGGAGTGTTTTCTGGTTATGTACCGAATAGCACGGCTTTGATTGCCAGCCAATCACCCAAAAAACATTCTGGATATGCCTTGGGAACATTGTCAACAGGTGTCGTAGCGGGGACTCTGATGGGACCACTCTTAGGAGGAATGGTAGCTCAAAGTTTGGGAATGAGAAATGTTTTCCTTTTGGTTGGATTTTTCTTGTTTGTTGTTACTTTGTGGACCATTTTTGGGATAAAAGAAGATTTTCATCCTGTCTCTAAAGGAAAAGAAGTTTCGACCAAGCAACTATTTCAGCGAATTCCTCAAAAATCAATCCTTTTTGGTTTGTTCATTACTAGCATGGTGATTCAGATGATTGGACAGTCCATTTCCCCTATTTTGACACTTTATATCCGCTCTTTAGGACAAAAAGAAAATTTGTTATTGGTATCTGGTGCAATCGTTTCAGCAATGGGCATTTCAAGCATATTTTCATCTAGTTGGCTGGGAAAATTAGGAGATAAAATGGGAAATCACCGTTTGCTTCTGCTGGCTCTTTTGTATAGTTTTGTAATTTATATTTTCTGTGCGAGGGCTGGTACGCCACTTGAATTGGGAATTTATCGTTTTCTGTTTGGTCTGGGGACGGGTGCGCTTTTGCCTGGAGTTAGCTCTCTGCTCAATAAAATTACTCCCCAAGAAGGTATTTCACGGATTTTCAGTTACAATCAAACCTTCTTTTATATTGGTGGCGTTATTGGACCGTTAATGGGGTCAGCTATTTCTGTTCATTTTGGCTATCATTGGGTTTTCTATAGCACAGCAGGTTTAGCTTTATTGAACTTCTTCTTTTTATTGTTTAGTTTTAGAAAATATTTAGGAGCAAAGGAAATCAGTGCGAGTAAAAATTAATTTAAAGTGTTCTTCTTGCGGCAGTCAGAATTATTTAACGAGTAAAAATATGAAAACACATCCAGAAAAGGTTGAGGTATTAAAATACTGTCCCAAAGAAAGAAAAGTGACCTTACATCTTGAATCAAAATAAATTTTATGGTAGAATAGATGAGATTTTAAGGAGTTTGATATGTATAATTTATTATTAACCATTTTATTGATTTTATCAGTATTTATTTTAATTGCAATTTTTATGCAACCAACCAAAAATCAATCAAGTAATGTATTTGACGCAAGTGCGGGTGATTTGTTTGAACGACCAAAAGCCAGAGGATTTGAAGCAGTTATGCAGCGTTTGACGGGAGTGATGGTTTTCTTTTGGTTGTTGATTGCATTAATGCTGACAATCTTATCTAGTAAATAAAATGGGCTCTGACTTTGTCTTTGCCTATTTTTTCTGTAGTAGATGAGTAAAGGCGACTTAAAGTTTAGAAAACATAAGAAAAAAGGAAAGAATGAAAGAAGAAATTTTAAGCTATTTAAGAGAAAAAAAAGAAGCTAGTATGGATGAACTGGCGCAGGGATTAGGGAAAGAAAAGGCGAAAGACTTTAGAAACCTAGTCAAAACGATTTCTGAAATGGAGCGAAAACGTCAGCTGGCCTTTAGCGATGCAGGGAAAATCCAGCTTCGCAAAGAAAAGCAAATGCTTACCTTGAAAGGAATCTTTCACGCCCATAAAAATGGCTTTGGTTTTGTTACCTTAAATGAAGAAGAGGATGATCTTTTTATTGGTCGCAATGATGTCAACTATGCGATTGATGGTGATACGGTAGAAGTTGCAATCACTAAGGTTGCAGATCGCAGCAAGGGAACATCTGCTGAAGCCAAGGTTATTGATGTTTTGGAACACAGCTTGAAAACAGCAGTGGGTCAGCTTATCTTAGACGAAGAGAAGCCTAAGTATGCTGGCTATATTCGGTCAAAAAATCAGAAAATCAGTCAACCTATTTATATTAAGAAGCCTGCTTTGATTTTGGATGGAACAGAGATTTTAAAAGTAGAGATTGATAAATATCCAACTAAAAAGCATGACTTTTTTGTAGCTAATGTTTTAGATGTGGTCGGTCATAAGGATGATCCAGGAATTGATGTTCTGGAAGTTTTGGAGTCCATGGATATTGTGTCTGAGTTTCCAGAAAGAGTTTTGAAGGAAGCATCAGCGATTCCAGAGGCGCTGTCTGAAAAAGATTTTGAAGGACGTTTAGATCTGCGTAATGAAATTACCTTTACCATTGACGGGGCGGATGCGAAAGATTTGGATGATGCAGTTCATATCAAGAAGCTGGAAAACGGGCATTTTGAACTAGGAGTTCACATTGCAGATGTTTCTTACTATGTCAAAGAAGGATCTGAGTTGGACAAGGAAGCCCTCAACCGAGCGACATCGGTTTATGTGACTGACCGTGTAATACCGATGCTACCTGAGCGCCTGTCCAATGGCATCTGCTCGCTTAATCCTAATGTAGATCGGCTGACGCAATCGGCTATCATGGAGATTGACCAAAAAGGTCAAGTTATCAAGCATACTATTACTCAAACAATCATTAAAACTACTTTTCGTATGACCTATAGCGATGTGAATGACATGATTGCAGGAGATGAGGAAAAACGAGCAGCTTTTAAAGCGATTTTACCGAGTGTTGAAGTAATGGTGGAACTTCATACAATTCTTGATCGGATGCGATACAAACGTGGAGCTCTTAATTTTGATACGAAAGAAGCTAAAATTTTGGTCAATAAGACCGGGCGTCCAGTAGATATTGTTTTGCGCCAGCGTGGACTTGCGGAGCGTATGATTGAGTCCTTTATGCTAGTCGCCAATGAAACAGTGGCGGAGCATTTTGCTACGTTAAACCTGCCCTTTATTTATCGAATCCACGAAGAACCTAAGGCTGAAAAAGTACAGAAGTTTATTGACTATGCTTCTACTTTTGGCGTTCGGGTTTACGGAACTGCTAATTCTATGAGCCAATCTGCCCTTCAGGATATTATGAAAGCAGTCCACAGTCAGCCTTATGAGGAAGTGCTGTCTATGATGCTTTTGCGCTCCATGCAGCAGGCTCGTTACTCAGAGCACAACCGCGGTCATTATGGTTTGGCAGCCGAGTTTTATACTCACTTTACTAGTCCGATTCGCCGTTATCCAGACCTTTTGGTTCACCGTATGGTGCGCGATTATGGGCATTCTAAAGAAATAGCAGAGCATTTTGAACAAGTCATTCCAGATATTGCCAGTCAGTCTTCCAGCAGGGAACGGCGAGCTATTGAAGCAGAGCGAGAAGTAGAAGCTATGAAAAAGGCTGAGTTTATGGAAGAATTTGTGGGAGAAGAATTTGATGGTATTGTGTCAAGCGTTGTTAAATTCGGTCTTTTTGTTGAACTTACAAACACAGTTGAAGGTTTGATTCATGTAACCAACCTGCCAGAATTTTTCCACTACAATGAACGCAATCTAACTTTACAGGGTGAAAAGTCAGGTGTTGTTTTCCGTGTCGGTCAACAGATTCACATTAAGCTAGTTCGGGCTGATAAGGCTACGGGAGAGATTGACTTTGAATACCTACCTAGTGAATATGATGTAATTGAAAAGAAAAAACACTCCAAGTTCAAGCAAGACGGACGTCAACAGTCTTATCGCGGTGACGGAGAGCGAAAGAGCAAATCTTCAAAAGGAATCATTTCTAAGGATAAGAAATCAAAGAAAAATAAGAGTAAGAAACCGTTTTATAAAGAAATGGCTAAGAAAGGAAGCAAGAATGGCAAAGGGAGAAGGAAAGGTCGTCGCTCAAAATAAGAAAGCGCGTCACGACTATACGATTGTTGATACGATTGAAGCGGGCATGGTTTTAACTGGAACTGAAATTAAAAGCGTACGCACTGCACGAATTAACCTAAAAGACGGCTTTGCTCAAATCAAAAATGGAGAAGTCTGGCTCAGTAATGTCCATATAGCTCCTTATGAAGAAGGAAATATTTGGAATCAAGATCCCGAACGTAGGAGAAAATTGCTATTGCATAAAAAGCAAATCCAGAAATTAGAGCAGGAAACCAAAGGAACTGGAATGACTTTGGTTCCCCTCAAAGTTTATCTTAAGGACGGTTATGCCAAGTTACTTTTAGGATTGGCTAAAGGGAAACACGACTATGACAAGCGTGAATCCATTAAACTTCGTGAGCAAAATAGAGACATTGCTCGGACAATGAAGGCTTATAATGTGAGATAATATACAAGATGTCAAAATCGGAAGTTGTTTCCGATTTTTTAGTAGTTCGAGGTAGTTGATTGGTCAATCTTTATCAAAAACCCTTTTCTAACATGGCAAAAGCTGAGAAATTTTTTTCAGCTTTTTTATTTGTTTTACGAATAAATAGATAAAGCAAATTTTCATTCAACTTAGGAGGAAAGATGTTAGAGACAATCATTGAAAAGATGAAAGAGTATAAAATTTTGATTGGTTTAAGTTTGATTGGTTTGATAATAGCAGGATTTTTTATGATAAATGTTCAATCTAGTAGACAATCAAATGTAGCAGAGCTCGCACAGGAAACAGTTACGAGTTCGGGGGCAGAATCAGAAGAAATTTCAACTGGAACGAAGAAAAACTCACAGAAAGAAAAAGCAGAGCCTCAAACGAGTTCAAGTGAAGAATCAGAATTTTTAACCGTAGATGTCAAGGGTGCAGTCAAAAATCCAGGTATTTATCAACTGAAAAAGACTAGCCGTATCAATGATGCGATTCAAAAAGCAGGTGGTTTAACGACAGACGCTGACAGCAAGTCTATCAATTTGGCGCAGAAACTAACGGATGAAGCTGTTGTTTATGTGGCAACTATGGGTGAGAATGCGGCGAGTGTTTCAAGTAATACAGGACAATCTTCAACGTCAGGAACTAGTGAAGTCGCATCGCAAAAAGGAAATAAGGTCAATCTAAATACAGCTGATTTATCTGAGCTGCAGACCATTTCTGGTATTGGTCAAAAACGTGCGCAAGATATTTTAGATTATCGTGAGGCAAACGGGAAATTTAATTCCGTTGATGACTTGAAAAATGTATCAGGAGTAGGCGCTAAAACACTAGAAAAATTGAAAGAATATGTCACAGTGGATTAAAAAATTTCCGATTAAGCCGATTTACATTGCTTTCTTACTTGTCTGGTTATATTTTGCAATCTATCCAAGTAGCTGGTTAGGCTGGTTGGGTTTTATCTTTCTGGTAATTCGTCTTTTTCGCTTTTATTCACCGAAAGAATGTTTCATGACCTTCATGATCCTCTCTTGTTTTGCTAGTTTTTTCTTTATTCGTAGGGAAATAGCAGAGCAGCAAACAAAAGCAGAACCTTCTCCCATAAAACAAGTGGCAGTTCTACCTGACACGATTAAGGTAAATGGAGATTCGCTTTCTTTTCGTGGTAAAGCTAATAGGCAGACTTATCAAGTTTACCACAAATTGAAATCAAAGGAAGAGCAGTTGGCTTTTCAAAATCTCTCTAGTTTGGTTGCGTTGACCGTTGAAGGAGATTTTGAAATTCCTGAGAAGAAGCGTAATTTTGCTGGTTTTGATTACCAATCTTATTTAAAAACGCAAGGGATTTATCGAATTTTAAAAGTAGATACCATTTTATCGAGCCAAGATAGAATCAGCTTGCACCCTTTGGAGTGGCTCTCTAGCTGGCGAAGAAAGGCACTGGTATTTATCAAGAACCATTTTCCAAATCCGATGAGTAATTATATGACGGGGCTCTTATTTGGCGCCTTGGATACAGACTTTGACGAAATGAGCAATCTTTATTCTAGCTTGGGAATTATTCATTTATTTGCGCTGTCTGGCATGCAAGTTGGCTTTTTTATGGAGGGATTTCGCAAGTTACTGTTAAGGCTGGGGTTCACACAAGAAATGGTTCGTAAATGCCAATATCCATTTTCTTTCTTTTATGCGGGAATGACTGGATTTTCAGTATCCGTTGTACGGAGCTTAGTTCAGAAATTATTATCGCAACATGGTATCACTAAGTTAGATAATTTTGCTTTAACGATGATGATATTGTCCTTGATTATGCCGTCCTTTCTTTTGTCGGCAGGAGGAGTTCTCTCCTGTGTCTATGCTTTTGTCATTAGTGTGATAGATTTTGAAGGTCTGGCTTCTTGGCGAAAAGTTGTTGTAGAGAGTAGCGTTATTTCACTTGGTATTTTACCGATTCTAATCTTTTACTTTGGCGAATTTCAACCTTGGTCTATTTTGTTGACATTTGTTTTTTCACTGATTTTTGATGCAATGATGTTGCCAGGCTTGACGTTAATTTTTCTTTTTTCGCCTTTGATAAAGTTGACTCAAGTCAATTTTCTATTTGAAGGTTTAGAAAATAGTATTCGTTGGATAGCAAGTGTCTTTGGTAAACCAATCGTTTTTGGGCAGCCCAGTCCGCTTTTGCTGATTGTTATGCTGCTTGTACTGGCTATTTTGTATGATGTTAGAAAAAATAAAAAATGGGTAATATTTCTTAGTCTGTTTCTTTCATTACTCTTTTTCATAAATAAATTTCCTTTGCAAAACGAGATCACAATGGTGGATGTCGGGCAAGGAGATAGTATTTTTCTGAGAGACTGGAAAGGAAAAAATGTATTGATTGATGTTGGCGGACGTGAGGAAATTAGAACAAAAGAAGCTTGGCAAAAACGAGCAATTAGCTCAAATGCAGAAAAAACTTTGATTCCTTATCTAAAAAGTCGTGGTGTAGATACGATTGATACTTTAGTCTTAACAAATCCTAATCCAGATTATGCAGGAGATGTATTAGGAGTTGCTAAAAAGTTTGCAATAAAAAAAATTTATATTTCCAGAAGTAGTCTAAGCAATGCAGATTTTCTAGAGAAATTAAGGAAACTAAACACATTCATTCATGTTGTAAAACAAGGCGACAAACTTCCTATTTTTGATCATCATTTGCAAGTTCTTTCGGGTGTTAGCAAGAACGACCATTCGATCGTTTTATATGGTCAGTTTTTCCGTACAAGATTTTTATTTGCAAGCGACTTGAAAGAAGAGGGCGAAGCAAAGTTAATGCAGCATTATCCAAAGTTGAAAACAGATGTTTTGAAAGTCGGACAGCATGAAGCCAAGGACTCATCAAGTTCAAAATTTTTGCAACAAATAGAACCAACGGTTGCGCTCATTTCTGTTGAGAAAAATAATCAATCTAAGCAACCTAGTCAAGATACAATAGAGCGATTTGCACAATTGCCTGCTAAAGTCTATCGGACAGATGAACAAGGGGCAGTTAAATTTTCAGGGTGGACAAACTGGCGATTAGAGATGGTCAAGTAATTGTTCTCTAAAAATTAATTTCCGTTGATTTATTAGGAAAAGTATGATATTTCTATTAGAAATTAAAATGTTAGGAGATTTATGATGTTTACAGCTTATAAAAAGTTTTGGACTCACTATGCTGATTTTGAAGGAAAATCAACTAGATCTGACTATTGGTGGTCTGTTTTGTACAATGTTTTGATTACACTTCCATTTGGTATTATGGCTTTTGGGTCAATTTTGGTTGCAATCTTCAATGTTGTACAACAAGCGACTTATTATGATTATGAAGGAGGATTTGATTTAAGTATTTTTATAAGTAGTTTAGGTTTCGTATTTTTTATCATCATTTTATTGAGTATTTTTGGGATAGCAACTTTAGTCCCAAATTTGGCGATTATTGTGCATCATTTGCGTGATGCTGGCTATCATTGGGCATTCATCTTTTTATATGTAGCTCCTGCGTTTTTGATGTGGGTTCCATTTTTAAATATCTTGGGTGCTTTAGCTATGTTACCATGTTCTATCGCTCTAATTGTCCTACTTTGTAAGCCAACTAAAGTACAACCTATGGTTTACCAAGGACAACTTACGACACAACAAGCACAATCTCAGCAACAACCTGTTCAAACACAACAATTTACTCAACCACAAGAATAAGCAGTTGAACCTGCAACAACACCAACTCAACCTCAACAAGAATCTGTGATTACCACTGAAACTCCAGAACAAGTTGTTCAATCAGATGAGAAAGAGTTGGACTCAGCTATCTCTGAAGATAACTAAACTAGAAATGCTCCAATAATGCATTGGGGTGTTTTTAGAAATGACGATTTTTTTAATATCATTTTTAGGAATTTATTCCTGAATAAGCCAATCTTATATCTCATTTACCCCATTAGAAAAATGACCTATTTAAGCCAATTTTTATTCTTTATTTGGATCGTTGTGATAATCAATAATAAGGCAAAGGATAGCAATCGCAAAAATAAATAATCCAAATCCGATAATAGTCTTTATTATGATATTTGAAAAGTAAAATAAAGCAATAACCAAAAGTAAAAATACAATAAACCAAGACCACATAAAATTGCTCCCTTCTCAATTTATTATAACATAAAGGAATATTCTGAATAATTGTAATCCTTGATTTTATTCGATTGTTTAGATAGAAAAGCATAGTTTGATTTCATAGGATTTTGTCAAAAGGGATGTCTCTACATAAAAAGTCGGCTAAATGAAGGAAAATTTGGTATGATAAAAGTAATCATGTAGCTAGGAGAAGGACTATGGAAAATAAGATACGCTATAATTGGGCAACTTTAGGTACGGGTGTGATTGCTAATGAATTGGCACAGGCCTTGCAGCAGTTAGGCGGGAAGCTCTATTCTGTTGCTAATCGAACACATCAAAAAGGCTTGGAGTTTGCACAAAAATATGGTATTGAAAAAGTTTATGATCAGATTGATGACGTATTTAAGGACGAAAATGTGGATATTATCTATATTTCCACACCACATAATACGCATATTGATTTTTTGCGAAAAGCATTAAAGAACGGGAAACACGTTTTATGTGAGAAGTCCATTACGTTAAATTCAGAAGAATTGGAAGAAGCAGTTTTATTAGCCGAGCAAGAACATGTCGTTTTGGCAGAAGCGATGACGATTTACCATATGCCAATCTATCGACAATTGAACAACATCATTTCCAGTGGTCAATTGGGTGATTTAAAAATGATTCAAATGAACTTTGGCAGTTACAAAGAATATGATATGACCAATCGTTTCTTTAATCGTCATCTTGCAGGCGGTGCACTGTTAGATATTGGTGTGTATGCCTTGTCATTTGTTCGGTGGTTTATGACATCTAGCCCTCATCAAGTCCTTTCGCAAGTGAAATTTGCACCAACGGGTGTCGATGAGCAAGCAGGGATTCTTCTGACGAATGCCGAAGGAGAAATGGCGACTTTGACCTTGAGCCTCCATGCTAAACAGCCCAAGCGTGGAACAATTGCTTATGATAAGGGCTACATTGAAATGTATGAATATCCTAGAGGGCAAAAGGCGGTCATTACTTATACTGAAGATGGGCATCAAGAAGTCATTGAAGCTGGAAAGACGAGCGAAGCTTTAATGTATGAGGTTCTTGATATGGAAGCGGCAGTAGCTGGCGACAAAAATGAGATTCATTTGGATTACAGCCGTGATGTCATGAAAATGATGACGGATTTGCGAAAAGAATGGGGAATGACCTATCCTGAGGAAGAAAAGTAATCGAGTATGAAAGAGGAGAAACAATGGAACACTCAGCTTGGCATAGTTTTATTAAGCAACAATTGCCTGACGGCTATTTTAGTAAAATCAATTATTTTTTAAATCAAGTTTATTCATCAGGCACAATCTATCCACCGCGTGAAAAAGTTTTTAATGCGATTCAAACAACAGATTTGGCAGATGTAAAAGTGGTGATTCTGGGACAGGATCCTTATCATGGTCCGCAGCAAGCGCAGGGGCTGAGCTTTTCAGTACCAGATGATATTCCAGCACCGCCTTCTCTTCAAAATATTTTGAAAGAATTGGCAGATGACGTTGGAATGAAAGAATCTCACGATTTGACATCTTGGGCACTTCAAGGAGTGCTACTGCTGAACGCCAGTTTGACCGTTCCTGCTGGGCAAGCAAATGGACATGCCGGTCAAATCTGGGAACCGTTTACGGATGCTGTGATTAAGGTTGTCAATGAAAAAGATACACCTGTTGTTTTTATTCTCTGGGGCTCTTATGCACGCAAGAAAAAAGCCTTGATCACCAATCCTAAACATCTCATTTTAGAATCTCCTCATCCGAGTCCTCTTTCAGCTCATCGAGGTTTTTTTGGAAGCAAACCATTTTCTAAAACAAATACCTTTCTGACATCTCAAGGAATGGAACCGATAAATTGGTTGTTATAAGTGGTTTGATATATTTTAGCTGTTGAAAGGAGAAAAATGGTTAAATTAGCAACAATTTGCTATGTGGACAATGGAAAAGAATTTCTGTTGTTGCATCGAAATAAAAAGCCTAATGATGTTCATGCTGGCAAATGGATTGGTGTTGGCGGAAAATTAGAGAAAGGTGAAACACCGCAGGAATGTGCGGTGCGAGAAATCTTGGAAGAAACGGGTTTGCGAGTCAATAAGCCCGTATTAAAAGGTATTATCACGTTTCCAGATTTTACACCTGATAATGACTGGTACACGTACGTATTTAAAGTGACAGAATTTGAGGGAGACTTGATTGACTGCGATGAAGGTACTTTGGAATGGGTTTCCTATGAAGAAATTTTGTCCAAACCGACTTGGGAGGGAGATCATACGTTTCTATCTTGGATTTTAGAAGATAAACCATTCTTCTCGGCTAAATTTTCTTACAAAGGAGAGAAGTTGGTGGAGAGTCATGTTGATTATTATGGAGAATAAGGAGAAAAGTACATGTTGTTAATTAAAAATGGTCGTGTCATGAACCCTAAGTCTGGTTTAGATCAGATTTGCGATGTTTTGGTTAAGGATAAAAAAATTCTTAAAATTGGTCAGGATTTGAAAGCAGAAAACGCTCAGGTGATTGATGCGACTGGATTGGTGGTGGCGCCAGGGCTGATTGATATTCATGTTCATTTTCGTGAACCTGGTCAGACGCATAAAGAAGATATTCATACAGGTGCTTTAGCAGCGGTAGCGGGTGGATTTACAACGGTTGTGATGATGGCAAATACCACTCCAACGATTTCAACAGTAGAGACACTAAAGGAAGTATTAGCATCTGCCAATCGTGAAAATATTCATATTAAGTCTGTTGCAACTATTACAAAGAATTTTGATGGACAGCATTTGACAGATTTCAAAGCGCTTTTAGCAGCGGGAGCTATTGGTTTTTCAGATGACGGGATTCCATTAAAAAGTACAAAAATAGTACGCGAAGCTTTGGAAGAAGCTGACAAAAATGGTACATTTATCTGCCTTCACGAAGAGGACCCAGAACTCAATGGTATCCTTGGGTTTAATGAGCAGATTGCCAAAGAACATTTTGGATTTTGTGGTGCGACTGGGGTCGCTGAATATAGTATGATTGCGCGTGACGTGATGATTGCTCATGCAACCAATACTCATATTCATATCCAGCATTTATCAAAAGCAGAAAGTGTGAAAGTCGTGGAATTCGCTCAGCGATTGGGCACTCACGTAACAGCAGAAGCAGCGCCCCAGCATTTTTCTAAGACAGAAGAGCTATTGTTGTTAAAAGGTAGCAATGCTAAAATGAACCCGCCACTTCGTTTGGAATCAGATCGTTTAGCTGTCATTGAAGGGCTTAAGTCTGGAGTTATTTCAGTCATTGCGACAGACCATGCACCTCATCACTCTGATGAAAAGAATGCAAAAGACATCACCAAAGCACCGTCTGGTATGACAGGTCTAGAAACGTCACTTTCGCTTGGTTTGACTTATTTGGTGGAAGCAGGTCATTTGACACTCATGCAGTTGCTGGAAAAAATGACAATTAACCCAGCGCAACTCTATAATTTTGAAGCGGGCTACCTTGCTGAGAATGGACCAGCAGATCTCACGATTTTCGATACAAATGCTGAACGCATGATAACAGAAGATTTTGCCTCAAAAGCAGCTAATTCACCATTTATCGGTGAAAAATTAAAAGGTGTTGTTCACTATACGATTTGTGATGGACAAATTGTTTATGGAGGCAAATCATCATAACAAGCATAAGGTTGGAAGTGTTTTTCAACTTTATTGTATTTTAAATTTCTTATAATTTTTAGAATATTTTCTGTTTATTAGGATAAAAAATGATACAATAGAGAAGTTAAATAGTCCCGAAAAGGTAGTCAAAGGTTAAATATTAACCATAGAGACTAGTGCTTTGTAACTTTTTAACGTAAGTCTGTTTACAGATTTTCAAGTAACTTCCTAGCAATAATAGAATTTTTAGGAGGGAATATTTCATTAAAAGGGGGACATGAATATGTCAGAACGTAAACTTTTCACGTCTGAATCTGTATCTGAAGGACATCCAGATAAGATTGCAGATCAAATTTCAGATGCTATTTTAGATGCTATCTTGGAGCAGGATCCAGAAGCTCATGTGGCTGCTGAGACAGCTGTCTATACAGGCTCTGTCCATGTTTTTGGGGAAATATCCACAAATGCTTATGTGGATATTAACCGCATAGTTCGCGATACAATTGCAGAGATTGGTTATACAAAAGCTGAATATGGTTTTTCAGCAGAAACGGTGGGGGTGCATCCGTCGCTTGTTGAGCAATCACCAGATATCGCTCAAGGGGTGAATGAAGCCCTTGAAATTCGTGGAAATGCTGAACAAGATCCGCTTGATTTGATTGGTGCCGGTGATCAGGGGCTGATGTTTGGTTTTGCTGTAGATGAAACACCTGAACTAATGCCGTTGCCTATTTCTCTCAGTCACAAATTAGTCCGTCGTTTAGCAGAGCTTCGCAAGTCTGGAGAAATTTCCTATCTTCGTCCGGATGCAAAATCTCAAGTAACGGTTGAATACGATGAAAATGACCAACCAGTGCGCGTGGATGCTGTCGTTATTTCTACACAACATGACCCAGAAGTAAGCAATGAGCAGATTCATCAAGATGTGATTGAAAAGGTCATTAAAGAAGTAGTTCCAGCAGAGTATTTGGATGAAAAAAGTAAGTTTTTCATCAATCCAACCGGCCGCTTTGTTATTGGCGGACCTCAAGGAGATTCTGGTTTAACTGGACGTAAGATTATCGTTGATACATACGGCGGTTATGCACGCCATGGAGGTGGGGCTTTCTCAGGAAAAGATGCCACAAAAGTCGATCGCTCTGCTTCTTATGCAGCGCGTTATATTGCTAAAAATATTGTTGCAGCAGGATTAGCTAAGAAAGTAGAAGTTCAGCTAGCCTATGCTATCGGAGTTGCACATCCAGTATCAGTCCGCATTGATACTTTTGGTACAGGTGCAGTTTCAGAAAGCAAGCTTCAAGAAGCAGTTCGACAAATTTTTGATCTTCGTCCAGCGGGTATTATTCAAATGCTTGATTTGAAACGACCAATTTACCGTCAGACTGCTGCCTATGGGCACATGGGACGTACGGATATTGACCTGCCGTGGGAAAAACTTGATAAAGTAGATGCTTTAAAAGCAGTTGTTGCAAAATAAAGAAGAAGTTAGGATACAAGTCTCTTGTTTATAAATTTTTTATGTGGCATTTTACAATCAGCCGCAGTTGCAATCTGACTTAAAACGTATTTATTTGTGCCGATTATATTAGTGTTATCTGCAAACTCCAGCAGTTCCCTAGATTGTCGGATCTAGTTATCATTTTGAGGAGCGGGACAAAATTGATTTTTGTCCCGCTCCCTTTTTAGAATGACACAAAAGTAAAATAGTTCTGTAATCGTTATATAACAAGAATGACAAGTTAAAAGAGATTTCTTTAAAAGGATAGGATTTTCACAGAAACTGTGTTATAATAAAGTGCAGTATATTTGATTATAAATTCCTTGAAAGAGCTAAAAATGAAAAAAATTGTAATTAATGGTGGTCGCCCCTTAAAGGGAGAGGTGACTATTAGTGGTGCCAAAAATAGTGTAGTCGCTTTAATTCCGGCGACAATTTTATCTGATGAAATCGTGACATTGGATTGTGTGCCAGATATTTCCGATGTTGTCAGTTTGATTGACATCATGGAAGCTATGGGAGCAACCGTTGAGCGTCAAGACGATACGCTGAAAATTGATCCTCGCGGGATAAAAAATATGCCCATGCCTTATGGTAAAATCAATAGTTTGCGTGCTTCTTATTACTTTTATGGTAGCTTGCTGGGTCGCTATGGCGAAGCAACAGTTGGTTTGCCTGGTGGCTGTGATTTAGGTCCGCGCCCTATTGATTTGCATTTGAAAGCATTTGAAGCCATGGGAGCTACCATGGCTTACGAGGGGAATTCCATGAACCTTTCGACAAGAGGCAAGCGGCTTCACGGAGCTAGTATTTATATGGATACAGTTAGTGTTGGGGCGACCATTAACACCATGCTTGCGGCAGTAAAAGCAAAAGGGCGCACCGTTATTGAAAATGCAGCTCGTGAGCCTGAAATCATTGATGTAGCGACACTTTTGAATAATATGGGAGCACACATTCGAGGAGCTGGTACGGATATTATTGTCATTGAAGGTGTTAACAAACTTCATGGTACTCGTCATCAAGTCATTCCAGATCGAATTGAAGCAGGAACTTATATCTCAATGGCTGCTGCAATTGGTGAAGGTGTGCAAATCAACAATGTCCTTTATGAACACTTAGAAGGCTTTATTGCGAAATTAGAAGAAATGGGAGTTCGCATGACCGTTTCTGAAGATAGTGTGTATGTCGAAAAGCAACATGATTTGAAAGCAATTAATATTAAGACGGCTCCTTATCCAGGCTTTGCTACAGACTTGCAACAGCCTATTACGCCACTTTTGTTAACTGCTAAAGGACGTGGCTTAATTATTGATACGATTTATGAAAAGCGAGTAAATCATGTCCCTGAGTTAGTAAAAATGGCAGGAAAGATTTCAACGAGTGCCAATCATATTGCTTATGAAGGCCCTAATCAATTGCAAGGTGCAGCGGTCAAAGCAACTGATTTGCGGGCAGGAGCAGCACTTGTAATTGCAGGCTTGCTAGCTCATGGAAAAACCGAAATTACAAATGTAGAATTTATTTTACGAGGTTATTCAAATATTATTGAAAAGTTGACGAGTTTAGGAGCAGACATTCAACTTGTCGAAGAATAGATTCGAAACAGCGTTGACATGATGAGGTGAAATAGCCCAGTTGGCGTACCAACTGGGTCTTATCTTTAGAGGTAAGATATGAATTTGTGGACAAAATTGGCGGAATTCGCCTTTATAGAAACAGAACATTTAGTATTACGTCCATTTTCCTTTATGGATAGTGAAGATTTTTATAAAATTGCCTCCAATCCTGAAAATCTACGCTTCATTTTTCCTGTGCAGGCTAATTTACAAGAAAGCCAACATGTATTGGCTAATTATTTTATGAAACATCCTCTTGGAATTTGGGCGATTTGTGATAAAGCTTCTGAGAAAATGATCGGATCTATCAAATTTGAAAAGATAGACGAAATCAAGGGCGAAGCAGAGCTTGGTTATTTTCTTCGGCATGATTATTGGGGACATGGTCTGATGACTGAGTGCGTCAAAAATATTGTTTATTTGGCATTTACACAGTTTGATTTGAAGCGACTTTATATTATAACTCATCTGGAAAACAAAGCCAGCCAAATAGTTGCCGAGAAGACAGGATTTTCTTGTAGGCGGCAGTTCAAGGGGAGCGACCGTTATACACGTAAAATGCGGGATTATTTAGAGTTTTGCTATGAAAAAGGAGACTTTCATGAGTAAACATCAAGAAATTATCGCTTATTTGGAAGAATTACCAGTAGGAAAGCGTGTTAGTGTACGCAGTATTTCCAATTATTTAGGAGTAAGCGAGGGGACTGCTTATCGTGCGATTAAAGAAGCTGAAAATCGTGGATTGGTAGAAACACGTCCTCGTAGCGGCACGATTCGCGTAAAATCTCCCAAAGTAGAGCTGGAGCACTTAACATTTAAAGAAATTGCTGAAATTACGAGATCAGAAGTCTTAGCTGGTCAAGACGGACTTGAAAAGGAATTCAGTAAATTCTCAATCGGGGCAATGACCGAGAAGAATCTTTTGCGTTACTTAACGGAAGGAGGTCTCTTGATTATTGGAGACCGCACCCGTATTCAGTTATTGGCTTTGAAGCATGAAAATGCTGTTTTAGTGACAGGTGGCTTAGAAGTGAGTCCTGATGTTTTAAAATTAGCGAATCGCTTAAGCATTCCTGTTCTAAGATCACAACATGATACCTTTACAGTTGCGACAATCATCAATCGTGCATTGTCTAATATGCAGATTAAAACAGATATTTTAACAGTGGAGCAAGTGTATCGGGGGAGTCATGAATATGGATTCTTGAAAGATACTGATACCGTTCGTGATTTTATGGATTTGGTCCGGAAAAATCGCAACAGTCGTTTTCCTGTCGTTAATCAGCACCATATGGTAGTTGGCGTGGTGACCATGCGTGATACTGGTGACAAGTCTCCTCACACGATTTTAGATAAAGTCATGACAAAAAATATCTATGCCGTCACTTTAAACACCAGTATTGCCAATGTTAGCCAGCGTATGATTACAGAAGACTTTGAAATGGTACCAGTCATTCGGAGCAATCAAACTCTTCTTGGAGTCATTACGCGTCGTGATGTCATGGAAAAAATGAGTCGCGACCAAGTCTCCAGCCTGCCCACTTTCAGCGATCAAGTCTCTCAAAAACTGCGTCACATTAATGATGAATTTACTTTTGTTGTAGAACCCTTTATGTTAGAAAATAACGGTGTCTTATCTAATGGTATTTTGACAGAAATTTTAACGACAGCAACGCATCAGTATGTGACCTCTGGCAAGAAGAATATTGTCATTGAGCAAATGACAATTTATTTCTTGCAAGCTGTTCAGATTGATGAAAGTTTGACACTTCGACCAAGAATTGTCCGACAAACAAGGCACTCTGCTATTTTGGATTACGATATTTACCTCAAACTTCAACTGGTTGCAAAAGTAACAATTACAGTAAAAATAAATTAATACCTCAGATATTAAGGAGAAAGAATGATAACTTTAAAATCACAACGTGAAATTGATTTAATGGAAAAAAGCGGTGCATTTCTCGCCAGTATTCATATTGGTTTAAGGGATTTGATTAAGCCAGGTATTGACATGTGGGAAATTGAAGAATACGTCCGCAGACGTTGTAAGGAAGATAATGCTCTTCCGCTTCAAATTGGTGTAGAAGGGAGCATCATGGACTACCCTTATGCCACTTGCTGCTCATTGAATGACGAAGTGGCACATGCTTTTCCACGCCACCAAAAATTGGTTGAGGGCGACTTAATTAAAGTCGATATGGTTGTTGGCTTGGTTGATAAAGCTGAGTTAGATGTTTCTAAACTCGATTTCAATAATGTGGAACAAATGAAATACTATACGGAAAATTTCCGTGGAGGTGTGGCGGATTCTTGCTGGGCTTATGCAGTTGGTCAAGTGAGTGAAGAAGTACAACAATTGATGGAGGTTACAAAAGAATGCCTTTATCGTGGAATTGAAGCTGCTCAAGTTGGCAATAGGATTGGTGACATTGGTGCAGCGATTCAAGAATATGCGGAAAGTCATGGTTATGGTGTTGTTCGTGACTTAGTAGGACATGGTGTTGGACCAACTATGCACGAAGAGCCAATGGTGCCTCATTACGGACGTGCTGGACGCGGATTACGTCTTCGTGAAGGCATGGTCTTGACAATTGAGCCGATGATTTCAACAGGTACTTGGGAGATTGACACAGATTTTGAGACGGGGTGGGCTCATAAAACGCTGGACGGTGGACTTTCTTGTCAATACGAACATCAATTTGTGATTACCAAAAATGGACCTGTTATCTTAACTAGCCAAGGAGAAGAAGGAACTTATTAAAAATAAGAATAGAAAGGGGCTTTTTGCTCAGTATTCTAGTAGGAGACGAGATGAAAAAGTTTGTTTCTAAGATTGGACAGAATCCGTTTTTACAATCCTTTTTTAAATTTTATCAAGCATCAGAGATTGATTTAACAAGCATTGCGGTGGCATATTATTTGCTGATTTCGATTTTTCCGTTGTTATTGATTGTTGTGAATATATTGCCTTATTTTCAAATTCCGATAGCAGAATTTTTGGAAGCAATGGAAGATGTTCTGCCTGAATCGCTGTATGAAGTCGTTGCAAAGGTTACCCGAAATTTGATAACTCAGCCTTCTTCTGGCTTATTGAGTTTTTCTATCCTTTCGGCTCTATGGGCATTTTCACAATCAATGTCATTTTTGCAAAAAGCATTTAATAAAGCTTATGGTGTTGCAAAAGATAGAGGTCTGATATCACATAGATTATTTAGTTTAGTCATTAGCTTGGGGTTGCAATTTCTCTTTGCCTTGTCTCTTTTACTGACAATGTTTGGGAGAATGTCGCTTCGCTTGCTTCATAGCTTTTGGGAGTTTGATGATCAACTATATGCCAGTTTGCAAAGAATGACCCAGCCGACTATTTACACCTTGCTGTTTCTTTCTTTACTGATGCTTTATTACTTTTTACCCAATGTAAAAATCAGGAAAATCCGCTATGTTCTGCCAGGAACGATTTTTGTAGTTTTTACGATTGGGGTATTGTTAAATTTATTTTCCGTTTATTTGGACACTTATGTAAATCACTTAATGGATGTCCGATTTTTTAGTTCCATTTTTGTTGTCTTCGTCATGATTTGGTTTACCCTCATTGCCCAAATTATGATTATTGGGGCAATCTTAAATGCAAGTTATCAAGGTTGTCACGAAAAAGAATTTGAAACGAGGCACAAACAACTGACAACGAGACTTATAAAAAATAAAGAGAAGTTTAAATGAAACTTCTTTTTTGCAGTTATTTTATTGCATTTGCAATAAAATGTGGTATAATATTGCTCAAGGAGGCAATATGACGATTTTGCGAGAGATTGGTATCATCGCCCGAGCGTTGGATTCAATGGCGAATATTGAATTTCGCCATGTTGATTTGGCCAAAGGGCAGTATCTTTATTTGGTTCGTATCGTAGAAAATCCCGGTATTATTCAAGAAGAGCTTTCAGATTTGCTGAAAGTTGATCGTTCAACTGTTGCTCGCTCCGTCAAAAAATTAGAGAGTAAAGGTTTGATTGAAAGAAGAAGTGTAGCTGGAAATTTAAAAAATAAAGAGCTTTTTGCGACAGATACAGGAAAAAAACTTTATCCGTTTATCTTATCAGAGCACACTTATTCTGAGCAGCAGGCTTTGACAGGATTTCCCAAAGAAGACGCTCAATTGTTAGAAGACATGTTAGTAAAGGTGCGACAGAATATTACTGATGATTGGGAATTGGTTAAAAAAGGTCAAAAAAGAAATTATTGAGAGGTGTAAAATGAAAGTCACAGTTGAAAACGAATTTTGGGAATTATTCCCTCAAGCACAAATTAGCATTATGGTTGTTAAAGGCTTGGATAATAGCGTTGACGAAAGCAAAGACCCTTATTTTAAATCTTTGTTGGACAAGGGAAGCAAGCGAGCAGAAGATTTTATCGTAGATGAAACCTTTACGCAAAATGACGTGATTCAAGAATGGCGCGGTGCTTTCAGTAAGTTTAAAACTAAAAAAGGTGCGCGTTCTTCTATTGAAGCTCTTTTAAAAAGGGTAAGTCAAGGTCGTGAGTTCAATCCAATCAATCCATTGGTGGATATTTATAATAGTGTATCACTTTCCTATGCTGTTCCTTGTGGTGGTGAAGATATTGCTAAGATTCAAGGAGGCTTGCATCTTGGAAAAGCGCAAGGAGGCGAACCTTTCTTTCCACTTGGTGCAGAGACAGACGCACCAGCTCTTCCAGAGGAAATTATTTATTATGATGATGAAGGAGCTGTTTGTCGTTGTTTTAACTGGAGGGAAGCGCAACGGACAATGCTGACTGAAGGCACAAAGGATGCAGTATTAGTCATCGAAGCAATCAATGAAGACCAAGCTAAACGCGCGCAAGCAGCTATGCAGGAATTGCAAAGTTTAGTTGAAGATTATTTTGGAGTCAAAGGAGAAATCACTCATCTAACAATTGACAATCCAAGTGTAGATATTTAAGAAAAAAGAGCCTCAAAGCTCTTTTAGATTGCAGAGAAACCACCATTTGAGGTAGGTTTGTCTTTTTAATTAGTTGATTTATTTTTAAATACAAAGACTTTACTAAAAACATAATTGAGCACAATAATAACGATTTGAGCAAATAAAGTTTCAATGGTATTAACCGCTTTGATATCATTGTGGACAAATTGACCAATAATGCTAGGAAATGTTGTAACAAAAATGAATGTGAGCCCCATGTCCAGCAGAAAAGTGGAAAGTCGCGCAAGAGCAAATTTGACAAAACGAGCGCCCCAGCCCCTTCTTTGTTGCTTAAAAACAATTGTGTCATTTGTCGCAAAAGAAAAAAGAATTCCAGCAATATTACCTATCGCTGTAGAAAGCAATTCATTACTCGTGAAAGCATAACAAAGCATACGTGTAAGAACTGCAACAACAGTTGTAGCAACACCAAAAAATAAATAAGATAAAATTTCGTTGTCAAAAAAGTGTTTAACATATTTTTTCATAGATTTAGTCTATCATATTTGCAAAAAATGTGCTATACTTGAAAGGCTGTATTCGTTTTGTCAATACAGCCCTTGGCGCTTAGTTCCCTTTCGTCAAGCATATTACACGCGGTTTAGCCGCTAAAGGAGAAAACATGGAAAAAATTACTGTTCGTGATATGGCTCAGATTGCTCTTGTTGCTGCGATTTATGTCGCACTAACAATGACACCGCCCTTGAATGCTATTAGCTATGGTGCCTACCAATTTCGGATTTCTGAAATGATGAACTTTATGGCTTTTTATAAACCAAAGTACATCATCGGAGTCACGTTGGGGTGTATGATTGCAAATTTATTTAGTTTTGGAATCATCGATGTCTTTGTCGGTGGTGGCTCAACTTTGGTCTTTTTGATCTTAGGTGTGTATTTCTTTAGAAAATACATGCATGAATACTTGTTTAATGGACTGATCAATAAAGCTTTCTTTTATTTTGCGATTTTCTTTTCACTTTCTATGGTTACCATTGCAGCTGAATTGTATCTTGTCGCTAAAGCACCGTTCTTTTTGACTTGGTTTACGACAGCAGTAGGTGAGTTTGCTTCACTCATCATTGGTGGAATTTTAATGGACAAGCTAAATAAGCGGATTGATTTAGGAAAATAATTTTTGTTAATATTAGATTCAATAAAAAATATGCCCAAAAATTCTTCGGCATATTTTTGTTTATCTAGAAATTAAAAAATATAAGACCATATCGTTTTATGATTTTTGTAAAAACAATGAATTTTCTAGCTAAGTTTATTTTGCACCTAATAATTGTTCTTTACAATGGACGAGTTCGGTTATAAGGGCACAGTATGGCGTGTCTACACCATATTGTTGTCCCTTTCGTGCAATAGCTCCGTTGATATAATCAATTTCTGTCAAACGATTGTACTCGTTCAAATCTTGATACATTGACGGATAATGTAAGCCAATTGTATCGCGATTATAACAATTCTTTTCAATGTAGTCCACGGTTTCTGTGACATTCAAGTCTACATTTTCGTGTTTTGCAACTTCTGCAAACTCGCTAACAATTTTCACAACAATATTATGTGCAGGAGTAGTGTCTCCAAAGTCTGCCATATTAGCAAGCAAAAGGGTACACAGACTATTCATCGTTCCGTTGACACAAGCTTTTTTATAAATGGCATATAAGATATTTTCTGTGTATTGCGCATTTAATCCGGCAGAATTCAAGGTTTCAATGACTTTATAAGCTGCTTGTTCGGCTTTTGGATCTGCGACTAAATTCTTCAAAGCGATTGAGCCGTTTCCGAATAATTTTGCACGTTCAGGTTCTTCCATACCAGCAGTCCACATGGTATTTCCAATCATAATTTGATTTCTTGGGACATATTTTTCAATGACTTCTTCGTGACCAATCCCATTTAATAGACAGAGAACAGCAGTATTATCATGTATCAAAGGTTGAATATCTGCTAACATCGCTTCTAGCTGCATGGCTTTTGTAAACAGAATAATTAAGTCATTAGATAAGGTTGGATCTACTTCACTTTGCAAATAGATGGGCAACTTGGCAACAACTTCTTCGCCGTTTAAGTTAGCTTGTAAGCCATCTTTTTGGATAGCTGTGACATGTTCTTTCCAACCATCTACTAAAGTCACTTTATGCCCTGCTCGATGCAACATCAGAGCAAAGCGGCTACCCATGGCACCGACACCTGCAATTGTAATATTCATACTAACAATTCTCCTAGCTTTTTATTTATAGTATATTTTACTTCTTTTATGTATTTTAATCAATTAAATTTTGGAAATTTATCATATTTGATGTGACGATGATTATTTTTCTGCTATTTTACATTTTTGTCTAATTTTTTGTAAAGAATATAGGTAAGAATGCTGTAGAAACACATGAATTATGATAAAATAGAAATATGAAAGACAGAATGTTAGAACTGGTGAAGTTGCTCAATCAGTATGCTCATGAATATTATACGACTGATAATCCAAGCGTATCGGACAGTGAATATGATAAGCTGTATCATGAATTATTAGATTTAGAAAAGCAGTATCCAGAGTTCGTTCAGCCTGATAGCCCAACTCATCGTGTGGGAGGTAAGGTTTTAGAAGGTTTTGAAAAATACCAACACCAGTATCCGCTCTATAGTTTGCAGGATGCTTTTTCACGTGAAGAGTTAGATGTATTTGATGCACGGATTCGGAAAGATTTTCCAGATGTTAGCTATCTATGTGAACTAAAAATTGACGGCCTCTCTGTTTCTCTCATGTATGAAAAGGGGATTTTAGTTGCAGGAGCGACTCGCGGAGACGGTTCTGTTGGTGAAAATATCAC
Source organism: Streptococcus sp. HMSC073A12 (assembly GCF_001812815.1). NCBI lineage: Bacteria > Bacillati > Bacillota > Bacilli > Lactobacillales > Streptococcaceae > Streptococcus > Streptococcus sp. HMSC073A12. The sequence goes on from NZ_KV810539.1 coordinate 178,382, forward strand.
AGAAAATCTGAAAAGAGTGAAAGATATTCCTTTAAAGTTGCCAAGCGAAGTTGATATGACTGTCCGTGGTGAATGTTATATGCCACGTAGCTCTTTTGATGCGGTGAATCAGCTACGTCAGGAAAACGGAGAACCAGAATTTGCTAATCCGAGAAATGCAGCGGCAGGAACATTGCGTCAGTTGGATACGGCGATTGTTGCCAAGCGAAATCTTGCAACCTTTCTCTATCAAGAGGCCAGTCCGACAAGTGCGACGAGCCAAGAAGCTGTTTTAAATCAGTTATCTAAAAATGGATTCAGTGTGAATGAGTGGCATATTTTGGCACATTCGATGGATGAAGTGTGGCGGTTTATTGGACAAATCGCTCAAGAACGCGACCAGTTACCGTATGATATTGACGGTGTTGTAATCAAGGTAAATGATTTGGCGGTACAAGAAGAGCTTGGTTTTACCGTAAAAGCACCTAAATGGGCGATTGCTTACAAATTTCCAGCCGAGGAAAAAGAAGCGCAGCTTTTATCAGTTGACTGGACGGTTGGGCGGACTGGAGTTGTTACGCCGACCGCTAACTTGACGCCTGTGCAATTAGCAGGGACAACGGTCAGCCGAGCCACTTTGCACAATGTAGATTACATTGCTGAAAAAGATATTCGCAAAGACGATACAGTTATCGTTTATAAGGCGGGCGACATTATTCCGGCTGTTTTGCGAGTGGTTGAAAGCAAGCGCCAATCAAAAGAGAAATTGGAGATTCCAAAGAATTGTCCAAGTTGCAACAGCGAGTTGATTCACTTTGAAGATGAGGTTGCTTTGCGCTGTATCAATCCACGTTGTCCTGCACAAATCAAAGAAGGCTTGATTCATTTTGCTAGTCGCGATGCCATGAATATCACTGGTCTTGGTCCTGCTGTTGTAGAAAAGTTATTTGATCAGCAGTTGGTAAATGATGTGGCTGGCATTTATCGCTTGACTGTCGAAGATTTGCTGCAATTGGAAAATTTTAAGGAAAAATCAGCTAATAAGTTGTATACTGCTATTCAGGCTTCCAAGGAAAATTCTGCTGAGAAATTATTATTTGGCTTGGGCATTCGCCATGTTGGAAGTAAAGCCAGTCAGATTTTGTTGGAGCATTTTCATGATTTGGAGCAATTAGCAAAAGCAAAAAGAGAAGAAATTGCTGCGCTGGATAGTCTAGGAATGGTGATTTCTGAGAGTCTTTCCAGCTATTTCGCACAAGAAGGAACTCATATTTTATTGTCGGAATTAAAAGAAGCGGGATTAAATTTCACCTACCTTGGCGAAAAAGTGGCAGCAGATGCAGCGCTTTCTGGATTGACCGTTGTTTTAACAGGAAAATTGGAACGTCTCAATCGTTCAGAAGCAAAAGCGAAATTAGAAAGTTTAGGTGCAAAGGTGACGAGCTCGGTATCTAAGAAAACAAGTCTAGTCGTTGCCGGAGCAGATGCAGGAAGTAAATTAACAAAAGCTCAAGAGTTGGGCATAACCATTCGTGATGAAGCTTGGCTTGAGAGTTTATAGAGGTTTGTATGGAAACAGCTAGAAAAAGAGCACGATTGATTTATAATCCGACCTCTGGTCAGGAAATTATTAAAAAAAATATCGCAGAAGTTTTAGACGTTTTAGAAGATGTAGGCTATGAAACAAGTGCTTATCAGACGACGCCAGCTCCTTTATCAGCTCAAAATGAAGCAGAGAGAGCAGCCAAAGCGGGATTTGATTTAATTGTTGCAGCTGGTGGCGATGGGACAATCAATGAAGTGGTCAATGGGGTAGCACCGTTGAAAAATCGTCCAAAGTTGGCGTTTATTCCAACTGGTACGACCAATGATTATGCACGCGCCCTCAAGATTCCAATGGGGGATCCGGTGGCAGCAGCTCGTATCATTGAAAAAAATCAAACTATAAAAATGGATATTGGTCAGGCTTATGGGAAAAAATATTTTATTAACATTGCTGCAGCGGGAACTTTGACAGAATTGACCTATAGTGTTCCAAGTGAAGTCAAGTCACGTCTAGGCTACCTTGCCTATGTCGCAAAAGGAGCAGAAATGCTGCCAAAATCTAAATTACGCAAGGTACACATTGAGCACGACCACGGTGTGTTTGAAGGTAAGGTCTCTTTGATTTTTGTTGCCTTGACAAATTCAATCGGTGGTTTTGAAAAATTAGCGCCAGATACAGTGCTAGATGATGGTAATTTTACCTTGATTTTGGTGAAAACTGCTCGGTTGTTTGATATGTTGGCGTTGATGATTCAAGCAATCAATGGTGGTCAACATGTGACAGATGTGAATGTAGAATATTTAAAAACAAGTAAGTTAAAGTTAGAAGTTTTAGACAAAAAAGCCCCATTCATGTTAAATCTGGATGGCGAATATGGTGGAGATACTCCTGTTGAATTGGAAGTTCTTCATAACCATTTAGAATTTTTTGCAAATATTGATGAGATTAGCGATAGTGCTTTGTCATTGGAGAATAAAGAATAATCAGGAGAATGTGATGTTAGACTATCGTGTCTTAATCCATTACCATAATCAATTAGGAAATTATGCAGCCTATAATATGTGGAAATGGCAAATGAATAAATGGGGAGAAGAGAGTACTTTTTCCCAGTATGATGATTTCGGGATTCAAGGAACCTTGTCCTATAAAAGCGAACAAGCTTTGAGTAATGTCCATGTCATTGTAAAAACAACCGATTGGTCTCATCAGTCGGTTGACTATTCCATTCAGTTGTTACCATCTCATTTAGTGACTGAGGTTTGGATTATAGAAGGAGACAGTCAAGTTTATTATTCTAGGCAGGCTGCTATGACTAGTCCGTATCATGCAAAGCAAGATCCTCATGCTTTTGATATGGCATTAGACAGCAAACATTTTGATCAGCATTGGGGGTATCAAGGTTGGTTAGGGTGTCGGTATAATGGTGAACAAGCAGAATTCAAACTCTGGGCACCGACTGCAAAAAAAGTTCAGCTAGTAGTCTACAAGAATAGCACTAACAAAGCGAAAATCTGGAAGGTCTACGACTTACAAAGAGGAGAAGATTTTTCCAAAGATCATGCTAAAAATACAATCGGAATTTGGTCTCGAGTGATTTCAGATGACTTGGCAAATAAAGCCTATCAGTACCAGCTAGAGTTTGAACATCACAAAACAGTAACACGCGATCCGTATGCGGAAGCCGTAACGGAAGATGGAAAGCGTTCTGTCATTTTATCGCCTGCGGAGCGAAATCCAAAACATTTCCAAGTGAAACAAGGGCAACAGGCAATTTGGCGTCTAAAGAATCCTTGTCAAGCTGTTATTTATGAGATGCATGTACGAGATTTGACGAAGTCTAGCAGTTCTGGCGTGTCTAAAAAACACCGAGGAACCTTTTTAGGGGCTTGTCAAAAAGGAACCAAAAATCGATCTGGCCAGGCGACGGGATTTGATTATATCCAATCTTTAGGTATCAATGTTGTACAATTGCAGCCCATCTCTGATCGACATAAAGAGTATGATTGGCATGGAAATGTGACCTACAATTGGGGGTATGATCCACAAAATTACAATGCTCCAGAAACAAGTTTTTCAACTGATCCAGCAAACCCATCTCAAGGAATGCGGGATTTAAAAACGATGATTCAAGCCTATCATGATGCGGGCATTTCCGTAGTGATAGATGTCGTGTATAACCATATTTATTCGACTCATGATTCACCGTTTCAACAAGCAGTGCCTGATTATTACTATCGAATGAATCCAGACGGATCTTTCCAAAATGGAACAGGTGTGGGGAGCGAGACAGCCAGCGAGCATGAAATGTTTCGTAAATATATGATTGATTCTATCCTTTATTGGGTAAAAGAGTATAATATTGATGGTTTTCGTTTTGATTTAATGGGCATTCATGATATTGAAACGATGCGTCAAATTCGGGAAGCGTTAGATAAAATTGACCCGAGAATTCTCACATACGGTGAAGGTTGGGATATGGGGACAGGATTGCTTCCGCTTGACAAAGCCAAAAAAGATAATGCCTTTGAATTACCTAATATCGGATTTTTCAACGATACTGAACGTGATGCTATCAAAGGCGCAGAGGTTTATGGTGGTTTGAAAGCTGGCTTTGTAAGTGGTCAAGCGACAGAATCAATTGTTGCCAAGGCAATTCTAGGAAGTAGTGAACTAGGAACCTATCTGGAGCCAAAACAAGTTGTTAATTATGTAGAAGCGCATGATAATTACAATTTGCACGATTTGTTAGCTGAACTGCACCCAGATGATGATGAATTGACTCGTACTAAGCGGATTGAATTAGCAACTGCGATGAATCTCCTCTTGCAAGGCATGAGTTTTATGGAGTTGGGACAGGAATTTTTACGTAGCAAGCTAGTAGCAACTGGAGAAAATGGTCAAACTATTCAGGAAGATTATGAACGTGCTATGAATAGTTATAATGCTCCTGATACTGTTAATCAGGTAAATTGGGATTTGATAGCTGATCACCAAGAAAGTATCAACTATATCAAACAGATGATCCATTTAAAAACGACAACAAAAGAATTTTCTTACCAGCATTATGATGACATTTACCAGCATGCCTTTGTACATTCGGCGTATTCCGGAAGTGGAATTGTCATTTTTGAAGTAAAAGATGATAATTATTACCTCGTAATTTTTAATGCAAGTGGTGAGAGATACAATATTGAAGATATTGGAAATTTGAAACTTGTAGCTGGAAATAGTCGTCAAGTTAGCGATTCTTTTGTTGAAGATCTGACAGCTACAGTCTTTGAAGTCGTAGAATGGTAATATCAAAAGATGTCAAGATTTTTTCTTGACACCTTTTCTTTCTTGTGATAAGATAGAGTGTGTTGGGAATAGTTCTGCTATTCCTAAAAATAAAAAAGAGAAAAGAGAAATTTTTAAAATGGCAGTTAAAATTCGTTTAACTCGTATGGGTTCTAAGAAAAAACCTTTCTACCGTATCAATGTAGCAGACTCACGTTCACCACGTGACGGACGTTTTATCGAAACAGTTGGAACTTACAATCCACTTGTTGCTGAAAACCAAGTAACTTTAAAAGAAGATCGTATTCTTGACTGGTTGTCAAAAGGTGCTCAACCTTCTGATACTGTTCGTAACATTCTTTCAAAAGCTGGCGTTATGAAGAAATTCCACGATTCTAAATACTCTAAATAATAGAAGTGCAGGTTGACTATGGACACGATTGAAAATCTTATTATTGCGATAGTGAAACCTTTGATTTCACAACCAGATGCTTTAACTATCAAGATTGAAGATACACCAGAATTTTTGGAATATCATTTAGATCTTGACCCTAGTGATGTTGGACGTGTAATCGGTCGTAAAGGTCGCACGATCTCTGCGATAAGAACGATTGTTTATTCTGTCCCAACCGAAGATAAAAAAGTCAGAATTGTTATTGATGAGAAATAAAAATGGAGCCATTCTGTACTGACCCCCAAAAGTTGGACAAATAATTATTGAAAGGATTTAGTTCTGTATTGCACAGGGCTAAGTCCTTTTAGTTTGACCTTAATTCGTTTGTTGTTGTAATAATCAATGTAGTTCACAATAGCTTGTTCAAGGTCTTGTCTTCTAAAGACCTAAAGTGATTCTCATAGCCATAAAACATTTCGGATTTCAAAATGCCAAAGAAAGATTCCATCATACCATTGTCTGGGCTATTACCCTTGCGCGACATAGATGCTTGAATTCCCTTACTCTCTAGGAAATGATGATAAGAATCGTGTTGGTATTGCCAGCCCTGGTTGCTATGGAGAATCGTATTCTCATAGTGTTTCTCTGTGAAGGCCTGTTTTAACATGCTCTTCACTTGTTCCAAGTTCGGTGAAGTAGAAAGATTATAAGCGATGATTTCACTGTTGAAACCATCTAAAACAGGTGATAAATAGAGTTTCTGCGTGCCATTCGGAATAGAAAACTCTGTCACATCCGTATAGCACTTTTCCATTGGCCTCGATGCTTCAAACTGGCGTTGAATGAGATACTCTGCTTTCTTGCCAATCTCTCCTTGGTAGGAAGAATACTTCCGTTTGCGACGAATTCGAGCCTATGATTAATCACAAATCCGCGATTCCTTAATTCTAAATGGATTCGACGATAGCCATAGTTGCCTGTATGTTCATTATAAATGGCTTGTATTTCATCCTTTAGATCTTTATCCTTATCTGGTTGATCCAGCTGTTTCAATTGATAATAGTAAGTTGAGCGAGCTAAACATGCTGTTTCAAGAAGTAAATATAATCGAAATCCTCCTGAAACCATTTCTCTAACTGTCTCTGCCTTTCTCGCTCTAAGGCTTCGTCCCTTTCCTCTAACTTTTTAGGTAGGCCACCTCAGTACGTAACCGTTCATTCTCCTCCTGAAGTCGCTCTAGTTCTGTCATTTCTTCCCAAGTTTTCTTCCGTTTACGTCCCATTTTAGCTGGTCTCCCTTTTGTTTTCTCAACAAGAGTATACCCGTTTTTCTTGTATTGCGCCAGCCAATTTGGAAACATTCCTTGGTTTGGGAGGGCATAATCAAGACTAACACTTCTTTGCGAACGACCTTCAAGAAGAACTTTATCAATCATTTCTTGTTTTAATTCTGGAAAATAATAACGATTCTTTCCTTTCTTGACTATTTCTATCCCGTAACGAGCAATCAAACTAAACATGTATGTCAGTGTAGAAATACGTACTCCAAATTTATTTGAGAGTTGCTTTAAGCTGATTCCTTGTTTTTTTAGTTCATAGATTCGCACTTTATCTTCATAACTCAATTTCGTAATAAAATACCCCAAAAGTTAGATTTTTTCTGTCTAATTTTTGGGGTGCAGATCATTCAGGCTCTATTTTTTTGAAATCTATGTAGAAATCATGTTTGAATTTTATAATAAAAATCCCAATTTTTCTAGTGCTTTTTCGACATAGTCTAAATCTTGTTGCGAATCAGCTTCTACTAGATGATAATGGACACCGTCTGTCAATTCAGATAAACCGCGGAAATTGGTCTCGTGAATTTGTTGAATGAAATGCTGAACATCTCTGCGGCAAGTTAATTTCAGATAGGTTTGAATTTCCCCATAAACGGGATGCTCTACCATAATATTTTGAACTCGTCCACCATTATCTACAATTGCCAGTAATTCCGCTTCAATATCTTCAATCGTATGCTTAACTTTAAAAAGCTGGTGATAATATTTAGCAGTATCATTCGTTTTGTAAATATAGCCTCGATTTGTGCTAATAATAGGAGCGCCATCTGCTCGTAAAACGGCAATGTCTTGTACAATGATTTGTCGAGTAACATGGAATTTCTCTGCTAAAATTTGTCCATTTAAGGGAGTTTCCGCAGTTTTTAAAAGCTGTAATAAATCTGTTCTTCTTTGTTTTATCATAAATTCATTGTAGAATAAATCTGTTAAATATTCAAGATTTAGCGGATTTTTTGTAGAGCTTTATAGATAAATTGTGCAATGATAAAATCAACGATACTATGAATGATAGTTCCAACTCCTACAAGGATGAAAAGCAGATAAAACATATTTGCTGGAAAAGAAGTTGAGGCGTAAAAGATGAGGCAAGCAAGGACTTCAGCAATTGCATGAATAAAAGCAAGGACAATATTAAGAATCCAAGTCTGGATTGGTTTATCTAAAGTTTTAGGATATTTTTTTAGATAAAGAGCGCCTACCAAGCCGAAGCATAGGTGCGACAGGGCACGAAGAACGATAACAATGGGATAACCAGCTACTAAAAAACCAAAAGTAGATCCTAGAATAACGATCAAAGCCATTAACGGCGAGATAAACATGGCTAAAAAGATGGGAACATGGCTTGCCAAAGTGTAGGATGCAGGCGGAATAATAATCTTTGCAGGCATAACCATGGGAATAACAATAGCTAGTGCGGTCAGAAGAGCTGTAAGAGTTATAAATTGATTTTTTGTTTTAGGTTTCATAATTTTCTCCTTTTTACTGTATATACACAAGTATAGTATACTGTTTTTTCAGGTAATGTCAAGAGAAAATTTTGATAGAATAGGACAGAATTCCTAAACAATCTGTGTCATTTCTGTTAGAATGTCAGTAAGAGGAGAATATTATGATAGATGTAAAGAAACAACCAGAGTATATTTCCATTGATTCTTCCTTACGTTTGCGAAAGTATGATGGACAAGCTCACCTCGCTTTTTCTTGGTATCAAGACCTTGAGGTAATCCGTTTGACTGATGGTAGTAGAGCGCCTTACACACTTCAACGAATCAAGAAAATGTATGATTATCTTACTCAGCAGGGAGAAGTGTATTTTATTGAAGTTTTGACAAATGCAGGGTGGCAGCCGATTTGTGATGTGAGTTTTTGGCAAGAGGATATGCCGATTGTTATTGGCAATTCAGCTTATCGTGGTCAGGGAATCGGGAGGACAGTTGTTCAGGTATTGATTGAACGCGGACGTAAGTTGGGTTATAAGCGCTTGTATGTTCAAGAAATCTATGATTATAATGAAGCTTCTAAGAAGATGTTTGAGTCAGTAGGGTTTTATCCTTTGGAAAAGACTGGAAATGGGCATCGCTATGCTTTGGATTTGATGCTTCCTTTGTCAGCTATTCAACCAAGTCAATTTTATCTTTCTGAGAAGAAATTAGAGCAGGTACAGATATGGTTCGATACAAAGGACATAAACGCCTTAAATCCTTTACCAATTAAGCGATTGAAAGGTAAAATCTTTTTAACTGATGGCCACAGCAGAGCATTTATAGCCTATCAAGCTGGTTTTGAAGAGATTCCAGTTTATGCAGAAGAGGACAATTTGAATTGGGATTTCTATTACTATTGCCTTCAAACTTGTGAAGAAAAAGGAATTTTTACGATAAAAGATTTAGAAAATCGTATCTTGTCTGAGTCGGATCATAGGAAAAAATGGTTGGATTGGTGCCAGCGAGTCGCGAAAGATTTTGAAGAATAAATAGTAATTATGTTATAATAAACAAGAAAATGCTTTCACATAGAAGAGGTCGAAAATGATTTATGAATTTTGTGCAGAAAATGTGACTAATTTGGAAAAAGCCATGCAGGCTGGTGCTCGACGAATTGAACTTTGTGATAATCTAGCAGTTGGCGGAACAACGCCTAGTTACGGTGTCATAAAAGCGGCTGTTGAGCTAGCAAAACCTTACAATGTGACCGTTATGACGATGATTCGTCCACGCGGGGGAGACTTTGTATACAATGACTTGGAATTGGAAATCATGCTAGAAGACATTCAAATGGCGCGCAGCGCTGGGACACACGGACTTGTTTTTGGTGTTTTGACAACTGCTAATAAAATTGATTATCCAAAAATGGCAAAATTATTAAAAGCCTCGCAAGGGCTGGAAGTCGTCTTTCACATGGCTTTTGACGCTACTCCAAGAGAACATCAATTTAGTGAAATGGACTGGCTAATGGAACATAGCGTGAAACGGATTCTAACTCACGGTGGACTGGCAGAAGAGCCGATTCAAGAGCATTTTTCTTGGTTATATGAATTGATAAATCATGCAGCTGGTAGGATTGATATTTTACCAGGAGGCGGTATTACGGTTGATAATCGTGATGAAATTGTTGCAAAGCTCGGCGTCAATCAACTTCATGGTACCAAAATTGTATTTTAGAAAGTGAAGATCATGTTAGACTTATTTGAGAAATATCAAGCAAATCCAGAAAAATTACAGGTATTTGGTTTTGAAAAAAGAGGAGAAGAGTTTGTTTATTCTCAGGAAATAATGAATGGTGATTTTCTGTTACAGCTAAAACTTCAGGGTGAGAAGCTGGACTACCAAGTGTTTGACCAAGAGGCTGGTGATGAATACGTGCAAGTCAAAATGAAGACTATGACAGGTGAATTTGTCGGTCAAGTCCGTGAAGCTTGTCAGGAGATTTTTTTGATGATTCGAGCTAATTGTTTTGAGGAAGTTGGCTTTCTTTATGAACAGAGCAGTCGCTTGCAAGATTATGTTGCAAAAACCTATGATGGAAAGCTAGAATACCTCTGGGAAAAGTCTTCCAGGAAGAGTTCTACCAAAGCTGGAGTTTTCCGTCATCAGGACAGTAAAAAATGGTATGGAGCCTTTCTGACTACAGATTGGTCTAAGTTTGAAAATGGCAAAACTGGTCAAATAGAAGTGCTGAATGTCAAAAACAATCAAGTAGCTAATTTGCTTAAGAAAGCAGGAATTTACCCAGCATTTCACATGAATAAAAAATATTGGCTGAGCCTGCCCTTGGATGATACTTTGACGGATACAGAACTTTTTTCCCTTTTAGATAAGAGTTTTGAATTGACCCAAAAGAAATGAGGAACACAGTTAGGTTGCGCTAGCTGCGTTTTATTTTTACAGATAATGCAACAAAATAATGTATAATGGTAATTAGTAATAGCAGAGGAGAAAATATGAATCTTATCAGAAAATTGGGCTGGTTTTTCAAACTGGAGAAAAAACGTTATATTATCGGAATTCTAGCCTTGTATTTGGTTAGTGTTTTTAATTTAATTCCTCCTAGAGTAATTGGTGTGGTCATTGACCGTATTGTTAGTCGAAATCTAACATCAGAGCAATTACTTTTAAATCTTTCACTTTTGGTTGCTTCGGCCTTTATTATGTATGGTCTGCGTTATCTTTGGCGTCTATATATTTTTGGTACGGCAAATCACTTGGGACGACTTTTACGTTCTCAACTCTTTGAGCACTTTACCCAAATGGCATCGTCTTTTTACCAAAAATATCGAACAGGAGATTTGATGGCGCATGCAACGAATGACATTAATGCAGTTGTAAGTGTGGCAGGTGGGGGTGTCATGTCGGCGGTAGATGCCTCTATCACAGCACTGGTAACGCTGCTGACTATGTTTTTTGTTTTAGACTGGCGCTTGACTTTGATTGCTATTTTGCCATTGCCATTTCTTTCCTGGGGAACCAGTTTAATTGGACGAAAAAATCATGAGAGCTTTAAAGCGGCTCAGGAGGCCTTTTCTGACTTGAATAACAAGGTACAGGAAAGCGTTTCGGGGATTAAAGTGACGAAGTCTTTTGGCTATCAAAAAGCAGAAAGTTACTCTTTTGCTAGAACAAATCAGGATGTCTATGAGAAGAATATTTTAGCTGCTAAATACAATTCCCTCTTCGACCCTATGGTTCTGATTTTCATCGGCTTATCTTATGCGTTAACTTTGATTTTTGGGGGAATATTCATCTCTAGAGGGCAATTTACAGTCGGGGAATTAGTGACATTTATTACTTATCTAGATATGCTGGTATGGCCTTTGCAGGCGATGGGCTATCTCTTCAACATCAGCCAGAGGGGAATGGTGTCTTATGAGCGGATTGAGCGACTGTTAGCAGAAAAATCTGATGTCAAAGAGACAAAAAAACCAGTTTCCCCTATCCAAAACGGTCGTTTGGTCTATAACATTAAATGTTTTTCTTATAAGGAAACAGCAACTTTGTCCAATATTCACTTTTCGTTAGAAAAAGGGCAAACGTTAGGAATCGTCGGACAAACAGGTTCTGGTAAGACGACACTTTTGCGCTTACTGATGAGAGAGCAAGATATTCAAGATGGTGCTATTTATCTGAATAATCATGATATTCGAGAGTATAGATTAAAGGATTTGCGGAGTTTGATTGGTTATGTACCACAGGAGCAGATTCTTTTTGCGATGTCAATTGCGGACAATATTCGTTTTGCAAATCCAGACTTGTCAGTTGACGAAGTGATTCAAGCTAGTAAACTTTGTGGTCTTTATGAGGATATTATTGCCATGCCAGAAGGCTTTCAGACGATTGTCGGTGAACGAGGGGTATCGCTTTCAGGAGGTCAAAAGCAACGATTAGCGATGAGTCGAGCGCTCGTTCTGAAACCAGATATTTTAATATTGGATGATTCTTTGTCTGCTGTTGATGCTAAAACAGAGCATTTGATTTTGGAAAATCTCAAGGAAGAACGAGACAGCAAAACGACGATTATTACTGCTCACCGATTGTCAGCAGTTGTTCATGCAGATTTGATTTTGGTGATGGAGAATGGACGCATTAAAGAGCGTGGCACTCACCAAGAATTGCTGGCTCAAAACGGTTGGTATGCACAAACTTATCATAAACAACAATTGGCAGAAAATCTAAAGGAGGATCGATAATGAGAAAACAAGTAACCTTTTATCGCCTTCTAACTTATATGTGGCGTTATAAATGGATTAGCATTTTGGCGCTCGTTTTCATCTTTGCGACAACCTTGGTAACGACAACTTTGCCACTTTTAGCTCGCTATTTCATTGACCATTTTATTAGTCGTTATCAGATTATGACAGGTTTTTATGTTCTGATTATGTACTATGCTCTTTTTCTTTTGCGAGTGTTATTTACTTTCTTGGGACAATATTCTTTTGCGCATGTGGCACATAGCATTGTACGTGATTTGCGTCAGGAAAGTTTTGAAAATATTGAACATTTAGGGATGGTCTATTTTGATCAGACCCCAGCAGGAGCGATTGTCTCCCGTTTGACAAATGATACACAAGCGGTTTCATATATGTTTAGTAGTATTTTTTCAAGTTTTTTAAGCTCTGTTTTTATTCTTGTTGTAACATTGGTGACGATGTTTAGCTTGAATTGGCGATTGACAGGTCTTATTGTACTCTTTTTACCAGTCATGTTAGGTTCCATTTTGCTTTATCAACGCTTATCTAATCGTCTCCTCAAGCTTGTCAGAAGTAAACTAAGCGATTTGAATGTTAAACTTTCTGAAAGTATTGAGGGAATGCGAATTATTCAGGCATTTAGTCAGGAAAAGCGTCTAATAAATGAATTTGAAGCGATTAACGGGGAGCATTTGGAGTATACAGTTCGCTATCTCAATATCAATAGCCTTTTTCTCCGTCCAGCTATGTCTTTGCTGAAAATTTTAGCTTATGCAGTTATTTTAGCCTATTTTGGCTTTACTTGGCAGGTTGCAGGAGTGACAGCAGGAGTCATGTATGCTTTTATCCAATATGTCAATCAACTTTTCAATCCTCTGATTGATTTGATGCAGAATTACTCTGTTTTACAGACATCTATGGTGGATGCAGACCGTGTTTTTGAAATAATAGATCGTAAGGACTATGAGCCCAAGCAAGCTAATCTTCCATTGGAAATTACAGCTGGGAATATTGAATTTCGTCATGTTTCTTTTTCTTATGACAGCAAGCGTGATGTTCTGAAAGATATTTCATTTTCAGTCAAGCAGGGGGAAACAATCGCCTTTGTCGGTGCGACAGGCTCAGGCAAGTCTTCGATTATCAATCTCTTTCTGCGATTTTATGAATTTGAAAGAGGAGAAATTTTAATTGATGATCAAAATATTAAGGATTACAGCCAAGCTGAACTGCGTCGCAATATCGGTTTAGTTCTTCAAGATCCTTTCCTCTATCACGGTACCATTGCTTCTAATATACAAATGTATCAGGAAAATATGAGTCGAGAAGATATTGTAGAAGCTGCTAAGTTTGTGGATGCTCACGACTTTATTAGTCAGCTTCCTGCAGAATATGACAGTCCAGTAACCGAGCGAGGTGCGACTTTTTCAAGCGGACAAAGACAACTATTGGCTTTTGCGAGAACAATTGCTAGCAAGCCCAAAATCTTGATTTTGGACGAAGCAACTGCTAATATTGACTCAGAGACCGAAGAACTTATCCAAACTTCTCTGAAAAAAATGCGCCAAGGACGAACGACGATTGCCATTGCTCACCGTCTGTCTACCATTCAGGACGCTAACTGCATTTATGTCATGGAGCAGGGGCGTATCATTGAATCTGGCACACACGAAGAGCTTCTAGCGCTTAAGGGTACTTATTATAAAATGTATCAATTGCAGGCTGGAATGATGAAAGAAGAGTGATATGTTAAAGAAAAGGCTGTGCAAAAAGTGTCCCAGCTTCTATCAGATTTAGTAATAAAAGAATAACGCAGTAGGTGATTGGACTCTTCATTCGCTTTTCAAGCTCAGAAGAGCACCTAATCACCCTTGCGGGGGTGGGACTACGAACTAAAAATTTTCGATTTTTAGTTCTGTCCCACTCCCTTATAAATATTCATTTAAGCGTTCTAAGGTTTTTTCTAGATCCTCGTATTTAATTTTTGCGTATTGATAAGGACAATCCTGTATATAACTTGCTTCAAAAAAATCCAATGGCAGATTGCTATGTTTGAGGGAGCTGACGGATTTAAGTCCACGTAGATCTAGTAAGATACCATCTCTATTGATAAAGTAGGAAAGTTTGAGCTGATTTTGGCTTAAAAGTTTTTTAGCTCTCGTCAATTCTTTTTCTTGTTGATTGAGAAGAGAAAGACGATTTTTTTCAAACATGAGATTGTCAATATAAAGAGATAGAGCTTTCTGCATGATGAGATTGCTGTCGTAGTCTACTGCTTTTTTGTAGGCGATAAAAGTAGACTGAATAGCTGGAGGAAATAGCAGAGCTGTTATCCGAAGGGCAGGGAAGAGGCTAGTAGAAAAAGATTTGATATAGATGACATGCTGGCTGTTGTCCAAGTAATGAAAGGTTAGTTCGCGTTTGCTGTCAAAGTCAGCCAAATAATCATCTTCTATGATATAAACATCATAAAGCCGAGCAAGACGAATGATTTCTTCCTTCTCCTTTCGACTGTAAGAATGCCCCAAGGGATAATGAAAGCGCGGGATAGTATAGAAGAATTTGATACGTCCAGTTTGAAAATTCCGCTCCAAGTCTCCTAAATCAATTCCTTCTGGAGTTCGTTCAATTGTTTGATAAGGAAGTTTTTGGGCAGTTAGCAAATTGTTTATCCGATGATAGGTCGGCTGCTCAACTAGAATTTCATATTTTTCATTTGGAAAGGCAATTTGCGAAAGAATATAAAGAGCCTGCTGGGTACCAGATGTCAGAACAATCTTGTCAGCAGAGGTGTAGATAGCTGAATCTAGAAGCAGCTGCTGGACAGATTCTCGCAAATCCTCTAGCCCCTCTTGTTGCGAGTAGTAGTTAAAAAGATAATTCTCACGTCCAATCAGCGTTTCATTGAGACAAAGTCGAAAGTCTTCATAAATTTGGTAGTGGTCATCTCTAACGGTTAGCTCCATGTCCTGCTGCTCCTCCAGACTATTTTCCAACACATAGTAGCCACTTTTAGGAACCGCATAGATATACTTTTGATATTTCAATTCCATTAGCGCCTTTTGAGCTGTATCCTTGCTACAGCGATAGTATTCTGCCAGCTGACGGACAGAAGGAATCTTTTGTCCCTTGGACAATTTCCCACTTTGAATATCTTGGCTAATCTGATCTACAATACATTGATACTTAGTTTTTATCATCTTAACTGTCCCCATACAGAAGAATTTTTCTCTATTGTAGCGTATTTTGAAATCTTTTACAATCAGGAAATGATAGTTTGGATTGTGTAGGATTCCCCCATAGATTTCTCCCTACCAATAATTAATGTAAAAGAAATTTAATGAAATAGTTATCTGAGTAATACATTAGCGGAATTGTAATTTAGGCTGAAATGGTTTATAATGAAAAGTAACAAGTATATTAGGAGCCCGTCTAATGGAGAGAAAAATTAAAAAATCGGTAGTTGCGACCGGTTTAGCTGCAACCACTATTATTTCAGGCGGTTTATCACATCAAGTAAATGCCGAAGAAGTAAAAACACAATCTACTGAGCCAAAGACATCTGAAAAAATCACCAAACCAGTTACAGAAACAGATGTTCAATCAGCAAAGCTGCAAGCCGATGCTGCAAAGGTTCAAACAGATGCTCAGCAAAAAGTTGTAGAGCAAGTCAAAGGAGATGTAAATACTTCAAAGGACGCGGTGGCAGATAGCGAAAAAGCTGTTGCAAATGCTGAGGCAGAAAAGAAAGAAGCAACTCCAGAAGTTATTGAAACCGCAAAAGAAGAAGTGGCGACATCAGAGAAGACGGTTACAACAGAGGAAAATAAAGTTCAAGCAGCAGAACAGTCTGAAACAAAGGCAAAAGAAGCTGTTAAAAATCAAGAAAATGTTGTTGCGGGGCAACAATCACTTGTTGACGTTGCACAACGCGAATTAGACACAGCTAAAGCTCCAGTTGCCAATGAAGAACAAGATCTTAACCGCGCAAAGGAAGAAGAAAAACAAGCTGAAAAGAATTTGGCAGAAAAGCAAAAAGATCTTGCTAAAGTGAAAGAAGAAATCGCTAATCTTCCTAAAGAAATCGATTCAGCGACTGAGCAAGTCAAGCAAAGTGAGCAAAAACTTGCAGAAAATCAAGCGACTATTGATCAAAAAGCCGCTGAAGTAGCCCGTGCTGAACATTCAGCTACCAATAGAAGAAATGTTGATTTAAACAAGGCAACCTATGGTGAATTTTTACAACACGCTAAAACAAATGGAGCCAACGAAGCGATTCGTAATGCCGCTACTGAAGCTCTAGCAACTTATGAAAGAGCTAAACGTGAAGACGGTATTACAGTTGGTTCTGACGCAACAAGTCCAGCAACTTTAGCAAATAACTTAAAAGCGATTGAATTGGTTAGAGCTATCAATGCTTATCGTAGACAAGCTGGATTAAAAGAATTATTGATTGATCCTTACAAGAATCCAGCCAGCCAAGTCCAAACTCTTTATTTTGAAAGAGCAGATTGGCATATGGGCAAATATTTGAGAAATGAAAATGTAGCGATTAGTTTTACTCCGAAAGGATCCGTTGATTTTTGGTATAAGGAAAAATCTATCTATATGGCTGAGGCAGCTAAGTATGGCTTAACAACCAATGAGCGAGACATTGATTCCAATCAAATTTATACCACCTTACGTAATCGTGGTCAACTTGCTTTCTTCTATAGAGTTGGTCACTATCTTCAAATGATGGATAAAAACTTTAATACCATTTCAGCTGCATATGATAAAGTTCCAAATCAATACAGTAATGTATATGGAACGTCTGAAGTTGGATTTCATAGAGAACCTAATTTTAATGCACGTGTTAACAACGGTACTCTTCTTAGCGCAGACGCGTATGAGCAAGCAATCCGTAATTTTGCTGGTGCTGCAAAGGCCGCAAATGCACAAGCAACAGTAGCGAAGAGTCAATTAGGCGTGTTGCGAGCTCAAAGAACGGGTTATGTATCTACTTTAAATATTCAAAAAGCAAAATTAGCAGACCTTCAAAAGTTGACTGCGAATCGTTCAGCTGCTCTTGCTACTGCGAATGCTGGAGTGATTACAGCTGAAGCGGCCTTGACAAAAGCAAAGCAAAATGTTGTAACAAAAGAAGCTGCTTTGAAGCGCGCAACTGCAACTATTGCATCCAAGTTGGCACCAAAACAAGTAGCTTTAGAAAAAGCTCAAAAAGTGTTAGATAGTGCTAAAAATAAATTAGCAGAACTAAAGAAAGCTTTAATTACAGCGGAGTTAAATGTTGCCAAGGCAAAAGACGCTTTGCAAGCTAGTCAAACCAAGCTAAAAGAAGCACAAGATAACTTGGAAAAATTACAAAATGCACCACAAGTACTTGAAGCAGCTCAAAAGGCCCTTCAAGCTGCACAAACTGACTATGTCTCTAAGGTTAAAACGTTAAAAGATGAAGAAGCAAAACTAGAGATTTCTCGTTCAATTTATACCAAGTTACAAGAAAACTATGAGCAATTGAGAAGTCAACTTCCTCCGAAGGCTCAAAAAGAAACAGGTGGAAAAGTACAAAACTTACACTTATCCAGAACTTACCAACCAAAACCATTGTTAGTTAGACGACAAAATACTGGTCAAAAAGTTCTGCCTGCTACAGGTACTAAAGCAGATCAGGTTGCTGCATTAGGTTTGCTACTTGGTTTGGGAACTCTAGCTAGTGCTCGCCGTCGTAAAAGAAATAACGAAGATTAAATAATTAAAGATTTTAGAAAAAATCTAATCTTTCTTCCCAAAGGCAAACAACTCTGTTTTCGAGTGTTTGTCTTTTTGATTGAGATAATTAAAATCAACAGTGAAGAAATGATAATAAAATAGAATTTAAATTAAATGTAACTTCTGCCTGATAGATATTTAAAGTATCTATCATTTTGAGAATCAGCACAAAAATAGTATAATAGACTGTATTCTCTTAACGAAACGAATAAAACTAAAGGAGTTTTTCATGCAAGTCATCAAACGTAATGGAAAAGTTACTGATTTTAATCCAGATAAAATTTATCAAGCTATTCTGAAAGCAGCACAAACAGTCTATGTCTTGACAGATGATCTACGTCAAAATTTAGCGCTTGTAACTAAAAAAGTAGTGTTAGATCTAGAGGAAGCTGGTGTTGAACGAGCTACTATCAGTATGATTCAATCTATGGTAGAAAATCGCCTGTTAGGTGCTGGTTATATCACCATTGCCGAGCATTATATCTCCTACCGATTGCAACGAGATTTGGATCGCAATGGTTATGGCGATCATATTGCAGTCCATTTACATTTTGAACAAATTCGATAAATTTACAGCCTAGATTACAGAATGAAGTAGTTGGCAGATTTTTTGAAAAATTTGCTAAAAATCAACTCTCTTTTAAGTTAATAATATTGCTTGTTCTAGAAAAGTTTACACATTCCCTTAATTTCTGGGACTTGACAAGTGTATTTTAATATGATAGAATTTAAAAGATTTTAAGCTTGAAGGGAGTGAAAAAAATGTCAAAAACAGTAGTACGTAAAAATGAATCCCTTGACGATGCTCTTCGTCGTTTCAAACGTGCGGTTACTAAAGCTGGTACTCTTCAAGAAACACGCAAACGTGAATTCTATGAAAAACCTTCTGTAAAGCGGAAACGTAAATCAGAAGCAGCTCGTAAACGTAAAAAATTCTAATTGAGCAAAATGACAGACTTCGGTCTGTTTTTTGTTTCTATTTAGATAAAATCGAACTCGTACTCAATGAAAATCAATAGCTTTAGCAGTTTTACCATATGGACGTTATCTGTCATCTCAAAACTCCACCGCAAGATTAATAGAAGTAGCAGCTAGAGGGATAGGTTAAGGCAAACAGAATATCAAGAAACCGTGAGAGTAAACAAAAACACTGATTTTCATCAGTGAATGTTTTTCATAATTATTTGCTTTCGAGCAATGCTTTGATTTCTTGAAGAACTTCTAATTCAGTTGGTCCTGCAGCTTCTTCAGCAGTGTCTTCTTCTTTTTTTGTAAGACTTTGCGCTTTTTCAACAGACTTGACGATGAAGAAGAGAACTGTTCCGATGACGAGGAAATTGATAACAGCGCTTAAGAAACTACCGTATGCAATCCCATTCCATTTTAAACCAGCAATTTGTTCTACACCAGCAGCTTTTAAAGCTGGATTGAGAAAGAGTGGAGTAATAACATCTCCAATAAGCGAAGTCACAATAGCTCCAAAAGCATTGGCAATAATAACACCGACTGCCAAATCAATTACATTGCCGCGAAGCAAAAACTCTTTAAGGTCCTTTAACACTTTCTTTTTCCTTTCAAAATACTAAACTATATTATATCAAAAAAGGGGGGAAAGTCAATAAAATGTCTAAAAAATATAGTGAATATTTTACTTTTTGATAAATTTATTATAAAATGTAAGTTGTTATTCTATGATAAATTGGGGGTGTTGTCTATTGATTGATAAAGAAATCATTTCTGATATTAAAAATAGTGTCAATATCGTCGAAATCATAGGAGAAGTCGTTGCTCTAACGAAAGCTGGAAGAAATTATCTAGGGCTTTGTCCTTTTCATGGTGAAAAAACTCCATCATTCAACGTGGTAGAAGAAAAGCAATTTTATCACTGTTTTGGCTGTGGAAAGTCAGGTGATGTCTTTAAATTTATTGAAGAATATCGTGGTGTTTCTTTTATGGACGCTGTACAAATTGTTGCCGATCGTGCAGGGTTTCCATTAGAAATAAAGCATAGTAGAAAAGAGCTGTCAACACATACACATCCTCATCAAGCACTTTATGATATTCATGCAGAAGCTGCAAGATTTTACCATGCGGTATTGATGACAACAAAGATAGGAGAAGAAGCACGTTCTTATCTTTATGAACGTGGCTTAACAGATGAAGTTATCAAGCATTTTCAAATTGGTTTAGCGCCCAATGAAAATAACTATCTTTATAAAAGTGTTAGTGGAAAGTTTGATGAGCAAGTCATTATGAATTCTGGTTTGTTCAACTTAGCTGATAACAATTTGGTTTATGACGCCTTTCAAAATCGGATTATGTTTCCATTGGCAAATGATAAAGGACAAGTCATTGCTTTTTCAGGTCGTATTTGGCAAGCAAGCGATATAGAGCAGAAAGTCGCAAAGTATAAAAATAGTCGCAGTACACCGATTTTCAATAAAAGCTATGAGTTGTATCATCTGGACAAGGCCAAAGCGACTATCAAGAAAAGTCACGAAATTTACTTAATGGAAGGCTTTATGGATGTTATAGCCGCTTATCGTGCTGGAATTGAAAATGCTGTAGCATCTATGGGGACAGCATTGACGCATGAGCATGTGGAGCATCTTCGTAAGTTCGCAAAGAAAATTATTTTAACGTACGATGGTGACAAAGCAGGACAAGCAGCGACAGCAAAAGCTCTGAATGAATTGTACGATTTATCAGTTGAAATTATCAGGATTCCTGATAATATGGATCCAGATGAATTTATCAAAAAAAATTCTGCTGATGATTTACAAAATTTACTGACTAAAACACGAATTAGTGATATAGAGTTTCTTCTGAACTATCTGAAGCCAGATAATATCGAAAACTTGCAAGCTCAAATTGAATTTGTTGAACAAATGTCTCTGCTGATTGCACAGGTTCAATCAATCACTGCACAAAATTCCTATATTTATATGTTAGCTGAATTGTTGCCTGATTTTGACTACCAGCAGGTGGAGCAAACTGTTAATAATCATCGTTTGGTAAATAGAAGAGTGCAACAACAGCAATCGCATCAACAAGTGTCAAGACTTGACATTCCGGTAAC
This sequence comes from Streptococcus sp. HMSC073A12, assembly GCF_001812815.1. Taxonomy (NCBI): domain Bacteria; kingdom Bacillati; phylum Bacillota; class Bacilli; order Lactobacillales; family Streptococcaceae; genus Streptococcus; species Streptococcus sp. HMSC073A12. The sequence continues at coordinate 199,447 of NZ_KV810539.1, forward strand.
ACGGCAAGTATCACGGCTAATTAAGGCAGAGAGTCATCTTCTGCAGCGGATGATTGATAATCCTGTAATTTTAAATGATTATCGTTTGAGGAAAGATTTTCATTTCGCAACAGTAGAATTGCAGACTTTGTACGATATTTTAAAAACAAATGGCGAGGTAACGCCACAAGATTTGTCTGAGCAAAATGATTCGGTACAGCAAGCTTGGTATCGGGTCTTAGAAGAAAATCTACCAGAGGAAGTTTCTGAGCAGGAACTGATTGAAGTGGAGCAAACGCGAGATAAGGAATTGCTTCGCAAAGAAAATCAATTGATTGGTAAAAAAGTCCGTGAAGCATCTCATAGTGGAGATGCAGATACGGCATTAGAAGAGCTAGAGCGATTTATTGCTCAAAAAAGGAGAATGGAGTAGGAATGGCTACAAAACAAAAAGAAGTAACAACTTTTGATGTTCAAGTTGCAGAATTTATTCGCAACCATAAAAAAACTGGTACAGCAACCGATGATGAAATCAATGATCGGCTAGTCATTCCATTTACTTTGGAAGCTGATGGCATTGAAGATCTTCTTCAACGGATTCAGGACGCAGGGATTGCTATTACGGATAAAGAAGGCGACCCAAGTGAACGGGTTTTAAATACAGAGGAAGAAGAAGCTGAATTAACAGATGAGGAGTTGCTTGGTAGCAATTCTGCTAAAGTGAACGACCCTGTCCGTATGTATTTAAAGGAAATTGGTGTTGTTCCGTTATTGACCAATGAAGAAGAGCAAGAATTAGCTGTTCTTGTGGAGCAAGGCGACTTAGAAGCGAAACAACGTTTGGCAGAAGCTAATTTGCGGTTGGTTGTCTCTATTGCTAAGCGCTATGTTGGACGCGGCATGCAGTTTCTTGACTTGATTCAAGAAGGCAATATGGGATTGATGAAAGCCGTTGACAAGTTTGACTATACCAAAGGTTTCAAATTTTCGACCTATGCCACTTGGTGGATTCGTCAAGCGATTACTCGTGCGATTGCTGACCAAGCGCGTACGATTCGGATTCCGGTTCACATGGTTGAGACAATCAATAAATTAGTGCGGGAGCAACGAAATCTTTTGCAAGAATTGGGACAAGATCCAACGCCAGAACAAATTGCTGAGCGCATGGATATGACACCAGATAAAGTTCGTGAAATTTTGAAGATTGCCCAAGAGCCGGTCTCTCTTGAAACTCCAATTGGAGAAGAAGATGATAGTCATCTTGGCGATTTCATTGAGGATGAAGTGATTGAAAATCCAGTTGATTACACAACACGTATTGTCCTACGTGAGCAATTAGACGAGGTTCTTGATACATTAACAGACCGTGAAGAAAATGTACTACGTTTGCGATTCGGTCTAGATGATGGTAAAATGCGTACGCTGGAAGATGTTGGAAAAGTCTTTAACGTGACTCGTGAACGGATTCGACAAATTGAGGCCAAAGCCCTACGCAAATTGCGTCATCCAAGTCGTAGCAAGCCACTTCGTGACTTTATTGAGGATTAGTAGACAAAAGGAGGCACCATGGCATACACAAACGAACAAATTGATGATATTAAAAATCGTATCTTGGAAAGTTTGGAACAAGTTATTGACCCTGAATTAGGAATTGATATTGTAAATCTTGGTTTGATTTATGAAATTCGGTTCAATGGTGAAAATGGTGAGACGCAGATTGATATGACCTTAACAACAATGGGATGCCCGCTGGCAGACTTATTAACTGATCAGATTCATGATGCGATGTCAGATGTACCTGAAGTGAGCAAAGTAGAAGTGAGACTGGTGTGGTATCCAGCATGGACTGTGGATAAAATGAGTCGCTACGCACGCATCGCCCTAGGGATTAAATAAGAATATGGCAGCATGAGTTGATTATGCTGCTTTTGTTTTGCTCAAACATTCAGAATATGTGCAATATTTTAACTTTATACTTTATATCACTTGAAGTATTGTAAGAATCTGTTATAATGGTTGCACATACTGAATTTTAGAAAAGGGAGAGAAGATGATTAAAAAAGGAGCACTGACAGGATTACTATTGTTTGGAATATTTTTCGGCGCAGGAAATTTAATTTTTCCGCCAACTTTAGGAGCTTTGTCTGGCGAACACTTCTGGTCAGCGATTGCAGGATTTGTGCTTTCAGGAGTTGGAATTGCTATTTTAACATTGATTATCGGTACTTTAAATCCCAAAGGCTATGTTTACGAAATTTCTAAAAAGATTTCTCCTTGGTTTGCGACCAGTTACTTGGTAGTTCTGTATCTAGCGATTGGTCCATTTTTTGCCATTCCTCGGACGGCAACGACTTCTTATGAAGTTGGGATTGCACCATTGCTTTCGAGTAATATGACTGGATTAGGACTTATTATTTTTACAATCTTGTATTTTGTGGCTGCTTACTTGATTTCATTAAATCCTTCCAAAATTTTGGATTGGATTGGTCGGATTTTGACTCCTGTGTTTGCCATTTTGATTGTCATTCTAGTCATTTTAGGGGCGATAAAATATGGAGCAGCTGCACCGCAAGATGCTAGCACGGAATACGCAAAAGCAGCTTTTGGAACTGGCTTTCTTGAAGGGTATAATACGCTTGATGCACTTGCCTCTGTTGCTTTTAGCGTTATCGCTGTGCAAACATTGAACCAACTCGGCTTTGCTAATAAAAAAGAATATATCTCAACGATTTGGATTGTTGGAATTGTTGTTGCATTGGGATTTAGTGCGCTTTATATTGGATTAGGATTTCTTGGAAATCATTTCCCAATTCCGGCTGATGTAATGGCGTCTGATGCCAATAAAGGAGTTTATGTCTTATCTCAAGCTACACAAGCTATTTTTGGTCCGACAGCACAGATTTTCCTTGCAGCCATGGTAACAGTGACCTGCTTTACGACTACGGTTGGTTTGATTGTTTCAACATCAGAATTTTTCAATAAAACCTTTCCTAAAATCAGCTACAAAACTTTTGCAACAGTCTTTACCTTGATTGGATTTGCAATTGCAAATCTTGGTTTGGGAGCGATTATTCAGTATTCAGTTCCTGTCTTGCAAATTTTGTACCCGATTACCATTGCGATTGTAATGATTGTGATTGTCAATAAGTTTCTTGCCTTATCTAAGATTGGAATGCAGCTAACGGTTGCAGTTGTAACAATTATTGCATTTGCGAATATTATTGGCTCGCAATTTAAATTGACTAGTGTGAGTAATTTAATCAATACTTTGCCATTTGCACAAGCTTCAATTCCTTGGCTGGTACCGACGATTGTCGGGATTGTGTTATCTTTGTTTTTGCCAAATAAACAGAAAAGTGACACATTTGAAATGGAATAATTAAAAAAACTATCACTTTTCGTGATAGTTTTTTTATGACCATATCAAATTCAAGTTTTTACAAATTGTATCCTCTATTTTTAGATAGTGAACCAGTGTATACTTTTCTTAGAAAGAAAATGAGGAGGAAAAGATAATGTTATCTATTGTGTTTTTGATTTCTGTATTTCTAGCGGGAATTTTATCATTTTTCTCGCCTTGTATATTGCCATTGCTTCCTGGATATGTTGGTATTTTATTGGATACAGATGAACCAAGAACAATCATTATTTTGGGAAAGAAGATTGCTTGGCATGGAATTGTAAAAACACTATTTTTCATTGCAGGATTGTCTGTAGTCTTTTTAATTCTTGGATATGGCGCTGGCTTTTTGGGAAAAGTTCTCTATACAGAGTGGTTCCGCTATGTATTAGGAGCAATTGTTATTTTGCTCGGTGTTCATCAAATGGAACTGATCAATTTTAAGCTACTCCAACGGCAGAAAAGTGTTCAATTAAAAAAAGATAAAAATAGAAATGATTTTTACAATGCTTTCTTGCTAGGTGTGACCTTTAGCCTTGGTTGGACACCTTGTGTAGGTCCTGTTTTGAGTTCTGTTCTCGCAATTGCAGCTTCTGGTGGTAATGGAGCAGTACAAGGTGGCTTCCTCATGTTAGTTTATACCCTTGGTCTTGCTATCCCATTTCTCATTTTGGCACTTGCCTCTTCTATTGTTTTACGCCATTTTGGGAAAATAAAACCTTATATGGGACTATTAAAGAAAATTGGCGGGTTACTTATCATCTTGATGGGAATTTTACTTATGCTGGGAAATCTTAATGTTCTAGATTCAATATTTGGTGGATAAAAGGAGGAATCTCATGAAAAAAACAATGTTAGTCATCACAGGTCTTGTTTGTGTTGCTCTGTTGGGTGTCTGTGGAAATCAAAAATCAGCTAGTGGAACTAAGTCTGGACACGGGCAATTTACAAATAAAACGACAGCTACAAAGTTGAATCAAGGCGAAGCAGCTCCTGATTTTGAACCAAAAGGAGTTGACGGGAAAACTTATAAATTGTCAGATTTCAAAGGAAAGAAAGTTTATCTCAAATTTGGGGTATCTTGGTGTTCTATCTGCTTATCTACATTAAAGGATACTGATGAGTTAGCTAAAAATGCTGGGAAAGACTATGTAGTTTTGAGGGTTGTTTCACCTGGGCATGTTGGTGAAAAATCTGAAGCAGATTTTAAAAACTGGTATGAGAAATTAAATTATAAACATTTACCTGTTTTACTAGATCCTAGTGGTAAACTATTGGAACAATATGGTGTTCGTTCCTATCCGACAGCTGCATTTATTGGAAGCGATGGAAAATTGGTAAAAACTCGTCCTGGACTTATTAAAAAAGCAGAAATTGAATCAACTCTTAAAAGCATTAAATAGGAGGGGAGGATGATGGAACATAAAATGAAATGGTTATTATTTGGTGGAGCAGTCCTGCTGGTTTTAGGTTTATTTGTGCCAGGAAGTCGCATGATGCCAACCATTAAAAATCAGTCTGCTATTAATCAGATTAAAGAAGCAGCTGTTAGCCAGGCCGAATCGGTCAAGCAAAAGAAAGCGGACTTGAAAAATGCAAATTTAAAGCATATCTATTTGGCAGGAGGTTGTTTCTGGGGTGTAGAAGAATATTTTTTGCGAGTAGATGGAGTGGTTGACGCAGTCTCTGGTTATGCTAATGGCACTAGCGAAACCACAAAATACGAACTAATCTCGCAGACAAAACATGCAGAAACGGTTCATGTAACCTATGATGCCAATAAAATCTCTTTAAGAGAAGTCTTGCTACATTATTTTAGAATCATTGATCCGCTCAGCAAAAATAAGCAAGGCAATGATAGTGGAGTGCAATATTGTACAGGCGTGTATTATAAAGATCAGGCTGATGTAGAAACGATTAACAAAGTCTTTGACGAGCAGAAAGAAAAATTTAAAGAGCCATTGGCGGTCGAAAAACAACCATTAAATCATTCATGAAAAGTTCTTTTAAATTGATAGAAAATGTAATATTTTTCAGTTTTATGAGCAAAAATATTGTAAACGCTGACACGTAATGTTATAATGTTTTAGTAAATTAAAAATTAAGGTAGGAATTGCTCTATGAGTAAAATTGTTGTTATCGGTGCCAACCATGCTGGTACAGCTTGTATCAATACGATGTTAGACAACTTCGGAAATGAAAACGAAGTTGTGGTGTTTGACCAAAATTCAAATATTTCATTTTTAGGATGTGGAATGGCACTTTGGATTGGTAAGCAAATTGACGGCCCAGAAGGATTGTTCTATTCAGATAAAGAAAAACTTGAAGCAAAAGGTGCTAAAGTTTACATGGAAAGTCCTGTTTTATCAGTTGATTATGATAAAAAAGAAGTGACCGCACTTGTAAACGGTCAAGAACATCTTGAATCTTATGACAAATTGATTTTTGCGACTGGTTCACAACCAATTATCCCGCCAATCAAAGGTGTCGAACTTGTAGAAGGAAATCGTGAATTTAAAGCAACTCTTGAAAATATTCAATTTGTAAAATTGTATCAAAACTCTGCTGAAGTGATTGAAAAGCTGAAAAACAACGAAGGCATCAATCGCGTTGCTGTTGTTGGAGCTGGCTACATTGGTGTTGAACTCGCAGAAGCTTTTGAACGCCTTGGAAAAGAAGTAATCTTGATTGACGTTGCAGATACTTGCCTTACTGGTTACTACGACCGTGAATTGTCTGATTTGATGAGTCAAAACTTGGCAGATCATGGTATTAAACTTGCTTACGGTCAAACTGTGAAAGCAGTTGAAGGGGAAGGCAAAGTTGAACGTATTGTAACAGATAAAGAAACGTTTGACGTAGACATGGTCATTATGGCTGTTGGTTTCCGACCAAACACTGCCCTTGGCGCTGGCAAGATTGAACTTTTCCGTAATGGTGCATTCCTTGTTGATAAAAAACAAGAAACAAGCATTCCGGGAGTTTACGCAGTTGGTGACTGTGCAACGATTTATGACAATTCCCTTGGTAAAATGAGCTACATTGCACTTGCTTCAAATGCTGTTCGTTCAGGTATTGTCGGAGCTTATAACGCAACTGGTCATGAATTAGAAGGCATTGGTGTGCAAGGCTCAAACGGTATTAACATTTACGATCTTAAAATGGTTTCAACTGGTTTGACATTGGAAAAAGCAAAAGCTGCGGGTTATAACGCAGTTGAAACAGGATTTAATGACCTTCAAAAGCCAGAATTTATCAAACACAACAACCATGAAGTAGCTATTCGTATCGTATTTGATAAAGATACACGCGTCATCCTTGGAGCACAAATGGCTTCGCACGAAGATATTTCAATGGGCATTCATCTCTTCTCACTCGCAATCCAAGAAAAAGTGACCATTGATAAATTGGCATTGACAGATATTTTCTTCCTGCCACACTTTAACAAACCTTATAATTACATCACGATGGCAGCATTAACAGCTGAAAAATAAGAGCAAGATCTTAAATTTGCAAACCAGTTTCGTATGAGACTGGTTTATTTTTTTATCTGTATTTTATTCTCTAAAATAATTTCCGCAAGCAATAATAAAAATTGTAAAATTATGCTAAAATAGAGAGAGAATATATTTGGGAGGCAACGATGTCTGTTCAGACAGAAAAAGGTATATCAAATACCAAGAAAGAATTTGCATTTACATCTAGTTCGATTAGTCTGCAAGTTTCAAGAGGAATTTTAGTCGGGATTATCGTGGGTGCAATTGTTGGTTCTTTTCGTTTTTTAATTGAAAGGGGATTTCATATCATTCAACATTTCTATCAGCAAGGGCATGATAGTATGATTTGGGTTGCTTTTATTCTGTTATTTTATGCTTGTGTGATTTGGATAAGTGCAAAGTTAACACTCTCGGAAAAGGATATTAAAGGTTCTGGAATTCCGCAAGTAGAAGCAGAGCTGAAAGGTCTGATGAGCTTATCATGGTGGAGCGTTCTCTGGAAAAAATATATTCTAGGTGTTTTAGCCATTGCAAGCGGCTTGATGCTAGGACGTGAGGGACCCAGTATTCAACTTGGAGCAATGGGAGGAAAGGGAATTGCCAAATATCTTCATTTAAGCCCTGTGGAAGAGCGTTCTTTGATTTCTAGTGGAGCGGCAGCAGGGCTGGCAGCAGCTTTTAATGCTCCGATTGCGGGTTTACTGTTTGTTATTGAGGAAGTCTATCATCATTTTTCGCGTTTCTTTTGGGTCTCGTCTTTGGCGGCAAGTTTAACGGCGAATTTTGTTTCGCTTATGATTTTTGGAATGACCCCTGTATTAAATATGCCAGATAATATTCCTCTGATGGGGCTAGGGCAATACTGGCTTTATTTGTTGTTAGGAATTTTTCTTGGTTTTTCAGGATTTTTATATGAAAAAGTTGTTCTAGCTATGCCTCGTATTTATGATATGATTGGAGAAGTTTTGCACCTTTCTTCGCAATACTATCCCATTATAGCTTTCTCTTTCATTCTTCCAATAGGGTATTTTCTTCCACAACTTTTAGGTGGTGGCAATCAACTGGTTCTCTCTTTAACCAGTCAACACTATCTGCTATTAACATTAATGATGTTTTTCGTTATTCGCTTTATCTGGAGTATGATCAGCTATGGTAGCGGGCTTCCTGGCGGTATTTTTCTACCCATTTTAGCTCTCGGCTCTCTTTTAGGAGCAATTGCTGGCGTCATTTGTGTGCAATTAGGCTTTGCAACACAAGAGCAATTTCCTATTTTTATTATTTTAGGTATGAGCGGCTACTTTGGTGCAATTTCTAAAGCTCCATTGACAGCAATCATCTTGGTGACTGAGATGGTTGGCGATATACGAAACCTCATGCCTCTTGGTTTAGTGACTTTAGTGGCATACGTTGTAATGGATTTATTGGGCGGAGCACCTGTGTATGAAGCTATGCTAGAACGAATGCTTCCAGATAGTGTGGCAGATGACGGAGAGACGACGCTTATCGAAATTCCTGTCTCTGAAAAAATAGCCGGCAAGCAAGTTCATGAGTTGGAGCTGCCAAGAGATATTCTGATTACCATGCAACACCACAACGGAAAGAACCAAACAGTGAATGGCAGCACGCGCCTGTATCTAGGAGATATGATTTATGTGGTATTGAAAAAATCAGATATTGGACGCATTAAAGATTTACTCTTATAAAAGAGGGGGACCTCTTTTTTTAGAATCTGAAAAAATAACTTGCAATTTCCGAACGATAAAAAATATTATACGTCATTATATTGTAATTTCTGTACCTTGTGTTATAATACTAAAGGAAACGTCAGGAAAGGCGTAGCGATGCGAAAGCATAGGTGGGTCATTTTTAACATAAAATTAAAGGAGAATGATATGCTGAACGAATTTCCTATTTTTGACTACGAAGATATCCAATTGATTCCGAATAAATGTATCATCAAAAGCCGCTCAGAAGCAGATACGACAGTTACTTTTGGGAATCATACTTTTAAACTTCCTGTTGTTCCAGCTAACATGCAAACAATTCTGGATGAAGATGTAGCAGAAAAATTGGCGAAAAGTGGCTATTTCTACATCATGCACCGTTTTGACGAAGCTGGCCGCATTCCTTTCATCAAGCGCATGCATGAGCAAGGACTAATTGCGTCTATTTCAGTTGGTGTGAAAAATTATGAATATGATTTTGTTAGCCAGTTGAAAGAAGATGCACCAGAATATATCACGATTGATATTGCGCATGGACATTCAGATAGTGTGATTGATATGATTCAGCACATCAAAAAAGAACTCCCCGATACTTTCGTGATTGCAGGAAATGTAGGGACACCAGAAGCTGTTCGTGAGCTGGAAAATGCTGGAGCAGATGCAACCAAAGTTGGCATTGGACCAGGAAAAGTTTGTATCACAAAAGTAAAAACTGGCTTTGGTACAGGTGGCTGGCAATTAGCGGCTCTTCGTTGGTGTGCAAAAGCTGCTCGCAAACCGATTATTGCGGACGGTGGTATTCGTACGCATGGCGACATTGCCAAATCTATTCGCTTTGGTGCTACCATGGTGATGATTGGTTCCCTATTCGCAGGTCATATCGAAAGCCCAGGTCAAACGGTCGAAGTAGATGGTGAACAATTCAAAGAGTATTATGGTTCAGCTTCAGAGTATCAAAAAGGTGCTTACAAGAATGTGGAGGGAAAGAAAATTCTTTTACCAGTTAAAGGACATTTAGCTGACACTTTGGTTGAAATGGAGCAAGATTTGCAAAGTGCCATTTCCTATGCTGGTGGAAGAGACTTGGCTGGTCTTAAACACGTAGACTACGTCATTGTGAAAAATTCTATTTGGAACGGTGATGCGCATTAACAATAAAATAATTACTTATTTATATTACGAATTTGGCGTAATGTTTCTGCAAGGCATCTAATGTCTAACAATAAGTAAGTCTTCAACTTTCCTGCTATGTTTTTAGCAAGGAATTTTGTATTCAGTTGGGTAACCAATTGTTTTAGGCTTGCTTTTGGCAAGCCTTTTGTTTTTTCTAAAAGGAGATTTTATGAAATTATTAGAAGAACGTATCCTAAAAGATGGAAATGTTTTAGGAGAAAATATTTTAAAAGTGGATTCATTTCTGACTCACCAAGTCGATTTCAACTTGATGAAAGAAATTGGTAAAGTGTTTGCAACCTATTTTCGCTCGGCTGGTATTACAAAAGTTGTGACAATTGAAGCATCTGGCATCGCACCTGCTATTTATACAGCAGAAGCATTGGACGTTCCGATGATTTTTGCGAAAAAGTCAAAAAACATTACTATGACGGAAGATATTTTGACGACAGAGGTCTATTCTTTTACCAAACGAGTGACAAGTACGGTCTCAATTGCAGGGAAATTTTTAAATCATCATGATAAAGTGCTTATTGTCGATGATTTTCTAGCAAATGGTCAAGCAGCTAAAGGGCTTGTTAATATCATTGAACAATCAGGTGCCCATGTGGAAGCGATTGGTATCGTAATTGAAAAATCATTCCAAGAGGGAAGAAAGTTGCTAGAAGAAGATAAGCGAAAAGTCGTTTCTTTGGCTCGTATTCAAAAATTTGAAAATGGAAAAGTTGTATTTATGGAGGCTGATGCATAATGGAACTGAAAGAAGAAAAACATTCACAGGCGGCTGTCTTAGGTTTGCAGCATTTATTAGCAATGTACTCTGGGTCAATCCTTGTACCCATTATGATTGCTGGTGCGCTAGGTTATTCGAGCCAACAGCTGACCTATCTTATCTCCACAGATATTTTTATGTGTGGTGTGGCAACATTTTTGCAATTGCAACTCAATAAATATTTCGGAATTGGCTTGCCAGTCGTACTTGGCGTTGCTTTTCAATCGGTTGCGCCTCTGATTATGATTGGTCAAAAACATGGAAGCGGAGCTATGTTTGGAGCGCTCATCGTTTCCGGTATCTACGTTCTTTTGATTGCAGGCATTTTTTCTAAAATTGCTAATTTCTTTCCACCAATTGTGACGGGCTCAGTCATTACTACCATTGGCTTAACACTTATTCCTGTTGCGATTGGCAATATGGGAAATAATAGTGAAAAACCAACTGCACAAAGTTTGCTGTTGGCTGCTGTCACGATTTTAATTATACTGTTAGTAAATATCTTTGCGAAAGGCTTTCTAAAATCCATTTCCATTCTGATTGGCTTAATTATTGGAACGATTATTGCCAGCTTTATGGGCTTAGTAGATTTTGCGCCAGTAACTCAAGCTCCTCTTGTACATGTTCCGACACCGTTTTATTTTGGAATACCTAAGTTTGAACTTTCATCCATCGTCATGATGTGTATTATCGCAACAGTTTCTTTGGTGGAATCAACAGGTGTTTATTTTGCACTTTCAGATATTACAAACGAAAAGTTAGACAGCATTCGTCTGCGAAATGGTTATCGTGCAGAAGGACTTGCAGTGCTTCTTGGCGGTATTTTTAACACTTTCCCTTATACAGGATTTTCACAAAATGTTGGTTTGGTCAAACTTTCTGGAATTAAAATACGGCTCCCAATCTATTATGCAGCAGGATTCTTAGTCTTGTTAGGATTGGTACCGAAATTCGGAGCTTTGGCACAAATCATTCCAAGTCCTGTACTCGGTGGTGCTATGCTTGTCATGTTTGGTTTTGTTTCTGTTCAGGGAATGCAAATGCTAGCGCGAGTTGATTTTGAACACAATGAACACCATTTCTTGATTGCCGCTGTATCTATTTCCGCAGGAGTCGGTCTAAATGGAAGCAATCTTTTCAACAGTTTGCCAACCGGCTTGCAAATGTTTTTCTCAAATGGAATTGTTATGGCGAGCGTCATTGCGATTGTATTGAACCTTATTTTAAATCGTGAGAAAAAATAAAACTCGACAAGAGGCTGGGAGGATTTTCTCCTAGCTTTTTTGACTATTTTGAGCGCTTATAGTATAGTTAAGAGAGAAAGCATTGTTTGAGGAGATTGTATGTACCAAGCGCGCAATTTAAAAGAGCGAATGACCCTATTTATTTCGATTTTTTTGCCAATTTTAATTTATCAACTGGCCAATTTTTCAGCCTCGTTTGTGGATACAACCATGACAGGGCAATACCATACGTTGCATTTGGCGGGAGTTTCAATGGCGACTAGCTTATGGAGTCCGTTTTTTACTTTTTTGACTGGTATTGTCTCAGCCTTGGTTCCGATTATTGGACATCATCTAGGACAAAAACAGGAAGAAAAAATCGCTTCTGATTTTTATCAGTTTATTTATCTATCTCTCGGTTTGTCTCTTCTCTTGTTTGGGCTCGTTTTTTTAGGTGCACCGCTTGTTTTGTCCAATATTGGCTTAGAACCACTAGTAGTAGAAGTTGCTATACACTACCTCTGGTATTTAGCGTTTGGTATTATCCCTTTGCTTTTATTTAGTGTTGTACGTTCTTTATTAGACGCATTAGGATTGACAAGACTATCCATGTACCTTATGTTGCTCTTGCTACCGTTGAATGCCAGTTTTAACTACATTTTAATTTATGGAGCATTTGGCTTATCAGAAATGGGCGGAGCAGGAGCGGGGCTAGGGACTTCGTTGGCTTACTGGGTGCTGCTAATTCTTTCAATAGTCGTTGCAAAAAGACACTCTAAAATCAAAAAATATCAATTATGGAAAATTCGTCCTTTAGACAAAAAAGAGTTGCTGGAAGCGATTCGTCTCGGTTTTCCTATTGGCGGGACTGTCTTTGCAGAAGTTGTGATATTTTCAGTCGTAGGTTTGCTCATGGCTAAGTTTTCTTCGTTAATCATTGCCAGTCACCAGTCGGCTATCAGCTTTTCCAATCTTATGTATGCTTTTCCTATGAGCATTTCTAATGCTATGGCGATTATCGTTTCTTACGAAATTGGCGCAAAGCGTCTAGACTATGTCAGAAAATATTGTGTTTTGGGAAGATTGACTGCGCTTGGATTCGCTGTTTTCACGCTGACATTTTTATATCTTTTCCGTTATCAAGTCGCTTCATTATATGGAACCAACAAAGAATTCATTCGTCTGACATCGGTTTTCTTAACTTATAGTTTGTTTTTTCAATTAGCAGATACTTTCGCAGCGCCTCTTCAAGGAATTTTACGTGGTTATAAGGATACAAAAGTGCCATTTTATTTGGGATTGATTGGCTATTGGGGGGTGTCACTACCAGTTGGGTTACTATTGGATCACACGACAAATTTAGGTCCCTTTGCTTATTGGATTGGTTTAATCTCTAGTCTGGTCGTTAGTGGCATTTTATACCAACTTCGTCTTAATCATATTCAAAAAAGAAATTAGCTTAAATGTTGCATCTACACCATTTATCATTCTGAATAAAAAAAGAATCTCAGATTTTTATCCAAGATTCTTTTTTTGTTATTTTGTACGCATTTCACCTTGTGGGAAATAAGTCCCTTCAGGCATGTCGTTGATGATGACATGAACAGCAGATTGTGGCGCGCCAGTATTTTTCACGATAGCAGCAGTAACTTCTTTTGCAAGAGCTTTCTTTTGTTCTAACGTGCGTCCTTCAAATAAATCAATTCTGACAAATGGCATTTCATTTCTCCTTTTTATTTTTGATATTTTTATTTTATCACAAATTAGGTTTTAAAGCGTGTCAGAATGTGGTAAAATAAGAAGTATTAAAAATTGGAGAATTTGGAACGAATTAAAGAAAATGGTTCAGTTGTATTATAAATATGGCACGATGAATTCGGGCAAAACAATCGAAATTTTAAAAGTAGCACACAACTATGAAGAACAAGGCAAAGGTGTTGTCATTATGACGAGCGCACTTGATACACGTGACGGTTTTGGCGTTGTTTCTAGTCGTATCGGAATGAAGAGAAAAGCAATTGCAATAGCAGAAGATACTGATATTTTCCACTTTATTCAGGAAATGCCCGAAAAGCCTTATTGTGTATTGATTGATGAAGCGCAGTTTCTATCTCGTCGTCATGTCTATGACTTAGCGAGGGTAGTTGACGAATTAAACGTACCAGTTATGGCTTTTGGTTTGAAAAATGATTTTCGCAATGAGTTATTTGAAGGTTCGAAATATCTCTTGCTTCTAGCAGATAAAATTGATGAGATTAAAACAATTTGTCAATTTTGCTCCAAAAAAGCAACCATGGTATTAAGAACAACGAATGGTAAGCCGGTCTATGAAGGTGAGCAAATTCAAATCGGTGGGAATGAAACATATATTCCTGTCTGTCGGAAGCATTATTTTAAGCCAGAAATTGACGAAATGAAGAGTTAAGGAGAGGTGTAGCAAACGATGAATATTTATGAACAACTACAAGCCGTTGAAGATCGCTATGAAGAGTTGGGAGAACTTCTGAGTGACCCAGATGTTGTTAGTGACACCAAGCGTTTTATGGAATTGTCCAAAGAAGAAGCGAGTACACGCGATACGGTAGCAACTTATCGTGACTATAAAAGGGTGCTCCAAAACATCACAGATGCCGAAGAAATGATCAAAGACGCTTCTGGCGATGCTGATTTGGAAGAAATGGCAAAGCAAGAGCTCAAAGATGCAAAAGCTGACAAAGAAGAATACGAGGAAAAATTGAAAATTCTTCTTTTACCAAAAGATCCAAACGATGATAAAAACATCATCTTAGAAATTCGTGGTGCAGCAGGAGGTGATGAAGCCTCGCTCTTTGCCGGTGATCTTCTGACAATGTATCAAAAATACGCTGAATCGCAAGGATGGAAATTTGAGGTTATGGAAGCCTCCATGAATGGAGTCGGTGGCTTCAAAGAAGTAGTAGCGATGGTTTCTGGTCAATCCGTTTATTCCAAACTAAAATACGAATCAGGTGCTCATCGCGTACAGCGTGTCCCAGTGACAGAAAGCCAAGGACGGGTTCACACTTCGACAGCAACAGTCTTAGTTATGCCTGAAGTTGAAGAAGTGGAATATGATATTGATCCAAAAGATCTTCGGATTGACATTTATCACGCTTCTGGTGCTGGAGGTCAGAATGTCAACAAAGTTGCAACAGCCGTTCGGATTGTACACTTGCCGACAAATATCAAGGTTGAAATGCAGGAAGAACGAACCCAACAAAAGAATCGTGATAAAGCTATGAAGATCATTCGTGCGCGCGTAGCAGATCATTTTGCACAAATTGCGCAAGACGAGCAAGATGCCGAGCGGAAATCAACTATTGGTACTGGAGACCGCTCGGAGCGGATTCGTACCTATAATTTTCCACAAAATCGTGTGACAGATCACCGTATCGGTTTAACGCTGCAAAAGCTAGATACGATTTTAGCTGGGAAATTAGATGAAATCGTAGACGCCTTGGTATTGTATGACCAAACACAAAAACTGGAAGAATTGAATAAATAATGAATTTAGCTCAAATTATTGCTGAAATGGAAAAACAGCTTGAAGCAGTTGGCGAAGAAGCTGAAAGTCTCTCCTTTACTTTTCAAGTTTTGAGAAACTTATCTTTTACCCAATTTGTGTTGAAAATGCAGGCAGAAGCAACAGAAGATGATATAGAATTACTGGAAAAGATTCAATCTCAATTATTAGTTCATAGACCTGCCCAATACATTATTGGGAACGCAGCATTTCATGGACATTCGTTCAAAGTAGATGAACGAGTGCTAATTCCCCGACCAGAAACCGAAGAATTGGTCAACCTTATCTTGTCTGAAAATCAAAATAGCAGTCTGAAAGTTTTGGATATTGGCACTGGAAGTGGAGCAATTGCTCTATCTTTGGCTGCTGAGCGTGCGAATTGGCAGGTCACGGCTTCCGACATTTCCCAAGATGCTCTGGATTTGGCGCAAGAAAATGCGGAAGCAATTGATGTAGCGATTGATTTTGTTCGGTCTGATTGTTTTCAGGCAATTACAGGAAAGTATGATATTATTGTATCCAATCCGCCCTATATTTCAGAGACGGACAGAGAAGAAGTAGGACTAAATGTACTTGCTTCAGAACCTCATCTTGCTCTTTTTGCTGAAGAAGACGGGTATGCTGTTTATCGAAAAATTGCTGAGAACGCCCAAAAACATTTGACAGAAAAAGGAAAAATCTATCTCGAAATTGGCTACAAACAAGGGGAACATGTAAAAAAAATATTTGAGTCTGCATTTCCAAAAATGAGAATTCGCGTCTTGCAAGATCAATTCGGAAAAGATAGAATGGTAGTGGTAGATAATGGATAAAATTGAGGAAGTACTGAGCAGTGGAGGAGCAGTCGTGCTGCCAACTGAGACTGTATATGGTTTATTTTGTAAAGCACTGGATGAGCAGGCCGTCAGTCATGTCTATGACTTAAAAGGCAGACCTCGCGAAAAGGCCTTGAATTTAAATGTTTCAAGCTTAGAAGAAATTTATCAATTTTCCAAACATCAGCCTCAGTATTTAAAAAAGCTCTATCAAGCCTTTCTACCCGGTCCTTTGACCATTATTTTACAAGCTAATGAACAAGTTCCGATTTGGGTAAATTCAGGTATGAAAACAATTGGTTTTCGTGTCCCTAGTCATCCTAAAACATTGGACTTGATTAGAAAATTTGGACCTCTCATTGGTCCGTCCGCAAATTTATCTGGAAAGAGTAGCGGAGTAAACTTCCAGCAAATTATGACCGATTTCAATCACGAAGTTCTTGGTATAGAAGATGATGCTTTTCTAACAGGACAGGATTCAACTATTTTGGATTTATCTGGTGAAACAGCATATATTCTACGCCAAGGTGCTGTCACTTGCGAAGAAATTCTCGCTAAAATTCCAGAAATTCACTTCTACACCTTGACTAAATAGGTTTTAGCCCCGCTTTAAGAGAAGGGAGACTCTTATGATTTTTGACCATAAAAACTATAAAGAATATGACGCTGAGCTTTGGGAAGCCATTGCTGCAGAAGAAAAACGTCAGCAAAACAATATTGAATTGATTGCTTCAGAAAACGTTGTTTCAAAAGCTGTTATGGCAGCACAAGGTTCTATTTTAACCAATAAATATGCCGAAGGTTATCCAGGTCGTCGCTATTATGGTGGTACGGACGTTGTGGATGTGATTGAGACATTAGCAATTGAACGTGCTAAAGAAATTTTTGGAGCAAAATTTGCCAATGTTCAACCCCACTCAGGCAGTCAGGCGAATTGTGCGGCTTATATGGCCTTAATTGAGCCAGGTGATACAGTAATGGGAATGGATCTTGCAGCAGGCGGACATTTGACACATGGCGCAGCTGTTAGCTTCTCTGGGAAAACCTATAACTTTGTGCCTTATAATGTCGATCCTGAAACGGAACTTTTAGATTTTGATGCTATTTTGGCGCAGGCTAAAGAAGTCAAACCTAAATTGATTGTTGCAGGTGCTTCTGCCTATTCACATATTATTGATTTTGCTAAATTCCGTGAAATTGCAGATACTGTCGGAGCCAAACTCATGGTAGACATGGCTCATATTGCCGGTTTAGTTGCTGCTGATTTGCATCCAAGTCCAGTACCGTATGCACATATTACGACAACTACCACTCATAAAACCCTTCGAGGACCTCGTGGCGGCTTAATTTTGACCAACGATGAAGAATTGGCGAAAAAGATTAATTCCGCAATCTTCCCAGGAATTCAAGGAGGACCGCTAGAGCATGTCGTAACAGCTAAAGCAGCTGCTTTCAAAGAAGTATTGGATTCAGATTTCAAAGTTTATGCTCAGCAGATTGTAGATAATGCTAAGGCAATGGTTCAAGTATTCCAACAGCATGGTAATTTCCGTGTCATTTCAGGCGGTACGGAGAATCATCTTTTCCTTGTGGATGTGACCAAAGTCGTTGAAAATGGAAAAGTCGCTCAAAACCTTTTGGATGATGTCCATATCACTCTCAACAAAAACTCTATCCCTTATGAAACCTTATCTCCATTTAAAACAAGTGGCATTCGTATCGGAACCGCAGCTATTGCAGCTCGTGGCTTTGGGGTAGCTGAAAGTACTAAAGTAGCAGAATTGATTATCAAAACTTTAGAGAATGCAAACAACGAAGCTATTTTACAGCAGGTTCGTGCAGAAGTTAAAGAATTGACCGATGCCTTTCCACTATATGAGGACTGAAATGGACATTTACGTAAAAAAAGCTATTATTCATCAATTTAGTCCGTCAGACACCGACCTTCTTTTAGCAGATAAATATCTTAATATTACTCCAAAAATTGAAGAATATCTTCGCAAAAAGATTGAACGTATCTATTCAGATGAGGCCAAAACAGGTATTTTTACCGAAGATAATGTCTTTTTATCACATATGACAAAAGACCTTTTAGAAACTTCTATAACGATTGCCAATCTCTGGAAAGAGGAGTTTTCGGTGAGCGAAAATCAGAAAACCAATGATTTGATTTTTGTTCAATTTGACAAGAAAGGAGTAGAGCATCTTGCTTTTTTGCGCATTGCTCTGCGGGAAACCCTCACCCACTTAGGTGGAGAAGTAGATAATCCTATCAAGATTACCCAGAACAACTTGCCGGGATTTGGTACAGGCGCTGATGAAGCCTTGGTCATCAATCTTCAATCACGTAAATACCATTTGATTGAAAAGCGGATTAAATACAATGGTGCTTTTCTCAATTATTTTTCTGATAATCTGTTACAAGTCAATCCTAAAATTTCTCCCAAGAAATCTATCAAAGCCTTAGAAAAAACAGCTCAAAAAGTTGCAGAGAGCTTTCATCAAGATGATTTTCAATTTCAATCCAAGGTTAAATCGTCTATTTTCAAACATTTAGAAGAAAATGATGAATTATCACCAGAAAAATTAGCAGATGACTTGTTCGATAACAATCTGACAGCTCGTTTGACTTTTATTAATCAGGTTAAGGAAACAATTCCAGAAACTGTTAAATTTGATGAAATTGATAGTAGTCATCAGAAGAAAAAATTTGAAAATCAAAAGCTCTCTCTTTCAAATGGGATTGAACTCATTGTCCCCAATAACATCTATCAAGATGCGGAATCCGTAGAATTCATACAAAACGAGAATGGAACCTATTCCATTCTCATCAAAAACATAGAAGATATCCAAAGTAAATAATGTTTAAAATTCTTAGAAAATTGATCCTTCTCATTCTTTTAATCTTTGTTGGTTACAAGCTTGTTCAAGTTCATCATGATATCAAGCAAGTGATGACCTACCGTAGCTTAGTGAGAGAAGTGCTAGACGAGCAAGATACTGCAGCCAATGAAGAACTAGTCCTTGCTATGATTTACACAGAAACAAAAGGAAAAGTTTCTGATGTCATGCAATCTAGTGAAAGTGCGACGGGTCAGAAAAACTCTATTTTAGATAATAAAGAAAGCATTCGTCAAGGTGTTCAGACCTTATCTGCGAATCTAAATGTAGCTCAAGAAAAGAAAGTAGATGTTTGGACCGCTGTACAAGCCTATAACTTTGGTCGAGCTTACATCGATTATATTGCAAAACACGGTGGCGAAAATACCCTTTATTTGGCAAAAAAATACTCCAAAAATGTTGTCGCACCAAGTTTAGGAAACGTGACTGGGCAAACCTATTCTTATTACCACCCCATCGCCCTCCTTCATGGCTCTAAGCTCTATATCAATGGTGGGAATTATTATTACTCCCGACAAGTTCAGATGAATATGCACATCATGAAAGTGATGAATTGGTTTTAATAACATCACCCCTAGTAGCTTATTTCTACTAGGGTTTTTCAAACAAATCAATTATTATTTATATCGTTACGTGTTATACTTAAAAATATATCTCACAGAAAGAAGCGATAAAAATGACGAAAAAAGCGGACGGTAAATTGGACAAAAAGGATTATGTACAATCCACTACGCCAACCCTTTTCTTTCATGGTTATGGAAGTAGTGCCAATGCGGAGTGGTATATGACGAATGCAGTAAAAAAGCAGGGGTAACAAAAACAGTTATTCGAGCAAATGTTGATAGAAATGGTACAGTTACGTTAAGGGGAGACATTCCCAAAGGCGCTATCAATCCAATCGTAGAAGTGAATTACGAAGACAATCGCAATCCCATTGATGTTGGACGGTATACAAAAGCTGTCGTCAGCAAGCTACAGGAAAAGTATGGCTTTACAAAAATGAATATGGTAGGTCATTCTTTAGGGAATATGTCGATTTTGTATTATCTTTTAGAACATGCTCAAGATGAGAACTTGCCACAGCTGCAAAAACAAGTGAATATCGCAAATTTCGCTGCCGGTTTAAAAGCTATGGGCTTATCATCTGATGTGAAAGTTGACAAAACAACAGGTCAACTAAACCAAGTCACGCAAACTTTCCAAAGATTATTACCATTACGTGAAGTATTCCCACAAAATCAAATTGACGTTTTGAATATCTATGGTGATTATAAAAATGGATCAGACGGTTCTGTTTTAAATTCTTCATCTCGCAGTTTGAAATACTTAGTTGCAGACAATGCCAAATCTTATCAAGAAAAGAAAATTACCGGCAAACTAGCACAACATAGCCAATTACATGAAAACCCAGAAGTAGATAAAATACTGATTCAATTTTTGTGGGGAAAATAAACTGACAAATTTAAAAGCCAAACTTCAAGAAATAAGAAGTTTAGCCTTTTCTGTTTTTATTCCCATTCTTCTTTTCCAAACGTCCGATATATCCCAAACCATTCAAAATACTAGTTACTATTTTTTCTAATACTAATAAATCCACCTAATTATAGGACGTTTTCATATTTTTAGTCCCGTCCCAGTCCCAGTACCAGAGAAATATTGTTTTAATATAATATCTCTTAAGCTTGTTTATCAAGTTTTCAAATTAATGTTACTTCGAATTTACTTCATTTTTACTTTTTGTTTTGAGGGTTTCAATCTAAATATATTACTTGGTAATTATTCAGCCTATGGAGATAAGACAAAAGATTTAGAAAACTTAAAGCAAGGAGATTTTGTTAAAATATTTGGACAAATAAAAACAAGTATTAATAACAACGGAAAGGAACATAAAAATGTTCGTATTTTGTCTTCTAAGCTCTTAAAAGCAAAAGAACAGGTAAAGAGTCAAGATAAAAATAAAAAGTCCATATTAGGGCAAATAAAAAGCTTTAAGACAGATGAGAAATCTAAATCAAACAAGAAAGATCATAGCAAAGGTGCAGAGAGATAAATATCGGCAGTCTTCGGACTGCCTTTATTTTTTTTGCTCGTTTTAACGCAGTAAATCATATAATTGAAATGAATCTGTATTATATGCTATAATTAGGTAGTTAATCTATACATTTAGAAAGGGAAAATATAGAATTGGAGAATGATATGGGATTTTCATATAATAAATTATGGAAGTTATTAATAGATAAAAATATGAAAAAAACAGATTTACAATGTGCAATTGCAACAACACCCAAGACAATAGCAAAAATGGGAAGAGACGAAAATGTAAGTTTGGAAACACTAGGGAAAATTTGTGAGTATTTTCAATGTGATATTGGAGATATTATTGAATATAAAAAAGGAACACATACAAATGAACGTTAATCATAAAAAGGTAAATAAAGACGATTTTTATAATTTAGAAAGATTTAGTATTGAGAATAGAAGATACATAGGGAGCAAGTATAAAATTTCTAAATGGATTAAAGAAATCATAAAAAACAATACTCAAGGTGAAACATTTTTTGATGTGTTTGCAGGTACTGGAATCATTTCAAAAGAGATGTTGGAAGATCATGAAAATTTAATAATTAATGATTTCCTATATTCCAATAATATAATTTATAAGGCGTTTTTTGATAGTACTGATTATGATGACACGGTATTGAATAGAAAATGTACAGAATATAATTCTATAATTTCTAGGGTATATGATGATAATTATTTTGTTGAAAATTTTGGAAATAAATTTTTTAGTAATAAAGATGCAATGATTATAGGAGAGATTAGAGAAAGAATAGCTATAGATAAAGAGCTTAATGATGCTGAGAGAAATATTTTAATAGCCTCATTATTATATTCTTTAGATAAAGTTTCAAATACTGTTGGTCATTATGAAGCTTATAGAAAAAATGTTGAATTACACGATAAATTTAGTTTTAAACTAATAAAACCAATAAATACAGAAGGAAAAAATATAAAAATATATCGTGAAGACGCAAATCAATTGGTAAAGAGAGTTAGAACTGATATTGCATTTATCGATCCGCCCTATAATTCAAGACAATATTCAAGGTTTTATCATTTACTAGAAAGTGTTTCGAAATGGGATAAGCCAAAACTAGAAGGAGTTGCAATGAAACCAAAACCTGAAAATATGAGTGAATATTGCAGGTCTAAAGCACCTTACGCATTTAATGAATTGATTACTAACTTAGACGCAAAATATATAGTTGTTACTTATAACAACACATATAATTCAAAAAGTAGTAGCTCAAAAAATAAAATATCGCATGAACAAATACTAAAAACTCTGAATAGTGTAGGTACAACTAAAGTATTTGAAAAAAAACATAAATTTTTTAATGCTGGAAAAACATATTTAAATAATCATAAGGAGTTTGTATTTGTGACAGAGGTATTAAATGGTTGAACAGTTAAATTTTTTGAAATTGAATAGAGAATTAGAGAAACCAAGAATTGTTCGTTCTCCACTTTTTTATGTTGGTGATAAGTACAAGTTAATGTCACAATTGATAGAACTTTTTCCAGAAAATATAAATAATTATTTTGATGTATTTTGTGGAGGTGGAAGTGCTTCTATAAATGTTAAGGCTAAGAACTATTACTTGAATGACATTGATACTAATATTATTTCATTACACAATCATCTAAAAACAAATTCGGTTGATATAGACAAGTTTATAAATAGGATATATGACCTAATAAGCAATTACGGACTTAGCCACTCTGAAAAATTCACTGATGGTAAACTTGAGGAATATAAAAAGAAATATATAAAGACATATTTTGCAAAATATAATAAAGAGGCATATTTAAATCTAAGGTATGATTTTAACAATAATCATAATCTTGATTTATTATATTTACTTTTAATTTATGGATTTAACCATATGATTAGATTTAACAAGAACGGAGAATTTAATTTACCCGTAGGTAATTTGGATTGGAATAAAAATGTTACTGAGGCACTCATAAATTATGCACATTGGATTAATAATAATATAGTTTCCTTTAATAATTTAGATTTTGAAGAATTTATAAATTCCAATCATATAGAATCAAGAGATTTTATTTACTTAGATCCTCCTTACTTAATAACTTTTAGTGATTATAATAAGTTATGGAACGAACAAGAGGAAATGAGATTATATAATTTGCTTGATGAGTTAGATAAAAGAAATATAAAATGGGGCTTATCAAATATGCTAAGGCATAAAGATAAGTTTAATAATATATTATATGAATGGTCTAAGAAATATAAGGTTTATAATGTGAAGAGTAACTACATTTCAAGATTTGATAATAGTATAAAAATGGACTCTAGGGAGGTTTATATTACAAATTATGAAAAAGATAGAACATAAACCATTGTCATTTTCAACGACAATGAGAAATCCAGAACGAATAGCAGAATTTGTTAATTGTATAAAAGATTTTGAAGGTCAAATTTTAACAGAATCTATAATAATGAGAATTGTAAAAAATGTAATAAAGAACAAATTATATAAACCAATGTCTATAACCAAAGATAACAACTTAAATGCAATTTATCTTGATGAGAATTTATACTTTTCAGATTCACAACTAAATAAAATCATAGAAAACAGTCCCCAAAATCATAAAGAGGCTGGATTCCCCAAAGGTTGGGCTAGTAGGTTCGATACTTGGTATAAATTATGTAAAGAATTCGGATTTGTATATTATGAAATGGATAGGCGAATAGAAATTTCGTCTAGTGGTCATATGTTATGTGACGCATACCTGGATACTTCGGGAAATTCTGGTGAAAAAATACAAAAAATATTTTTAAATGCACTAGTAAAATATCAAACAGACAACCCATTTAGAAGAAATGCTAATAGTAATGCACCAATTCCTTTACTTTTAAATGTTTTAAAATTATTGAATGAAGATGAGAATTCTTCTGGAATATACAGAAAAGAATTGCCATTTTTAACATGCTGGGATAATAATGATTATAAGGGTTTATATGATTTTATAATTTCATTTAGAAAAAAATATGGATTTAAAGCTAGTGATGAAATTGTATATGAAGAATGCTTGAAATTACTCGAAAGTGAAAATAGAAAAAGATTTAAAATGTTTCAGATAATTAAGGAAGGAGTGGATGATTTAATTAGGAAATTGAGAATAACTGGTATGTTTTCTTTAAGAGGTATGGGAAGATTCATTGATATAAATAAGTTAGAAATGAACACTGCAAATTATGTTATAAGTAAATATACTACTTATGAGATTTTTGAAGATGAATATAAGTTCTATAAATATATGGGAGATTTAGACCCTACAATTATAGCGTTTAGAGAAATCGAATTTGATGATTTAGATAATATTAGAATAAATGCATTAAAACAATTCTCTGAAAAATATTCTTTACCTCAAGTATGTAAAGAAATAGAAAATCTACAACTTAATAGACCAAGTAAAGATGAGTATTTAAAACTAATAGATTCGCCGACAAGACTAGAATTTTTGACAAGTTTAGCAATAATGCAAAAATATCCAAATTATGAAATCAAACCTAATTATGCTATTGATGATGAAGGAAATCCAACCTTTACAGCTAAGGGAGGTGTAGCAGATATTGAAGTTTATGATTCTGACATGGATTCCCTTGTTGAAGTTACGCTTATGAAAAATAGACAGCAAGCTACAAATGAAATACCCGCTATAACAAGACATTTAAAAGAACAAAGAGAAAGATCTATAAAAAACAATGTTTTTTCAGTGTTCATTGCACCCTATCTTCATGAAGATACAATTTACATGTGTCAATTTACCATGTTTAAAGAGAAGTTAGGAATATATCCATATAGTATAATTGATTTCATTAATAAGTTAAATACTTCATCAAGCTTACTTGAAATGAAATATGCTGTTTGATTTACTATTATAAATTTTAAGAAAGGATTAATATGGAAAAAAGAGATAAATTGTTGATCGAAAGTCTTAATGATATTGATATTACTCCAACTATGGAGAAAAATGCTAGAGAGAAATACAAGGCTATTTCTGAGTATTTAAATGGACATGATCTTGAATCTGATTTTTATCCACAAGGTTCTTTTTTGTTAGGAACTGTCATAAGACCATATAGAGATGGAAAAGATAAGAATTACGATTTAGATATTTTAGCTTTATTAAAAAAAGAAAAATCAAATACAAATCCACAAAGTACAAAAAATGATGTTGGTGATTGCATAAAGAGTAGTGAATTATATAAGTCTAAATTATCAAAAGAAGATAAAAACTGCTGGACTTTAGAGTATGCAGAGGTATCAGGGGGAGTAGGATTTAATCTAGATATTGTTCCCTGTGTAAATGAAGAAGAAAATATTAAGACTGAAATTGTTAATTCAGGTGTAGATTTAAATTATGTATTTAAGACTGTATCAATAACTGAGAAAGAAGATAGTAATTATTCATGGTTGACTAGCAATCCTTTAGGATTTGGTGATTGGTTTAAAGATATTAGCGAAAGGTTCATTTCAACAGAAATGAAAATGGAACAGTTTCACAATTTTCCTATCGAGATAAGAGAAATATATAATACAGTAGAGAATATACCAAATTACTATTATAGATCAAATTTACAAAGAGCAGTACAGGTTGTAAAAAGACATAGGGATATATTTTATGATAGAAGTAGGAATGTTAAGTCTAAGCCCTCTTCTATTTTAATAACAGCGTTGATAGCAGACTCTGTTAAAGATGAGTTCAATTTATCTATTATAGATATAATAAAAGTGTTTATTCATAAATTTAAAAACAAGAAAATATCTATAATGGTGGATAATAAAATTCTAAATCCTGTTGATTTGAGAGAAGATTTTATAAGTAATATATCTGAATCGGAAAAGAATATTATGAATAGTTGGATAGCTGACTTATCAAATTTTATAAGTATAGATTCAGAGATAGAATTTAAAAAATCTATTCATAATGACTTTAATTCAAAGATGTACTCAGATGCGTTTTATAATGTAAATATTGTAAGTCCAACGAAGCCATGGAGATATAGTGAATAATATAAGAGAGCAAATCAATGACTTACTAAAACAACAAACAGAATTACAGGTAAATTACAAAGAATCAAATATATGTATATACGGAAAATATCATTATTCCTTAAAACACAATGATGTGATTTTAGACGGGGTAAAGGATATTAAAGTAGAAATGGATTATGAGTATCCCATTAGTATTCCAAAAGTATATATCTTCAACTTAAAAGAAGAACTAGAACATGTATATAAAGATAATAGTATCTGCTTAGCAACTGTTGGGGAGATACTACAATATCTTATTGATAAACCTTCAATTTCGGAATTTTTAAATAGATTTTTAGATCCGTTTATATTTTCGGCAGATTGGCATCTTAAATATGGAGTATTTCCATTTGGGGAAAGGAAACATGGATATGAGGGTTTATTAAGTTATTATACTGAAGAGTGGGGATTAACAAAAGAACAGTACATTAAAATGGTATTTTTAATTTACCACAATAAATACAAAGGTCATTTACCTTGTTTTTGCAATTCGGGTTTTAAATTGAGAAATTGCCATGGTAGATATATACTTCCGATTGTTAAAAATCAAAGATTAAGAAATACTTTTTTAATAGAGTCTATAATGATATTAAATAAGGATGGTAAAGAATATGGGTAAAACACCACAAGATGATAGTCATAATAAGTCTAGAAAATTAGGTTATGTAGTTGACTCATTATCAATATTATTATTAATAATTTCCTTAGCACAAGTTAGATTTTCGATTTTAAATATAAAAATATTACTAATAATTTCTGCTATAATTTTATTAATTCAAACAGTAGCAATATATTACAGAAATTATTATTTTGATTTGGGAAATAAAGACAGATTTAATATGTTTCTAGACAACTCATTTGGTAGAAAGATAATACCTTGCTATAATAGCGATGAATATTTTGACAACAAAGATATAGAAGCTGGTTTTATTAAAGCTTTAGCAAATACACATCAAAATTCTTTTTTTACATCAAATTTAGCTAAATTGAATAAAAAGTCGTATTACATTTTTTCTTTTATTGTTTTGTTTTTATTTGTATATGCAGTTTTTATCAATGGATTAGATGATACAACATCTTTATTGCTTAATTTCATAGTATCAGGTGAGATTATTAATAAGGCTATAAAATATAACTCTCTTTATGATAAAACTAATAATATTTACGAATCATGTAATAGAATATGCTCATCTTACCAAACAAATAATCAAGAAAAATTTTTCGCAGATATTTTTGAAATAATAATTAGTTATGAGAATATAATTTATGAGAGTAAAATTGAACTTTCTCAAAAAATATTTTTAAAAAACAACTTAAGACTCACTTTGGAATGGGAAAAGATTAAAGATGATTATAAAATTTATTCAAAAAGCAGAGAGATTAAAGAGTAATTATCTCTCCACTTCCTTCCCATAATAATTTTCATAGTTCTTCCTATACTGAACAAGGTCAGAAAATTGTTCTTTATTTAAAGAATACTCTTGCATAATGGTGTTCTTTTTTTCATAATTCCATTCCAATTTCGTGAGCTTTTATAGGATCAACCTCTCCTGGTAGAAAAGATTGAATCAAGTGTATAGCCAGAACTGTAAATTTAGTATCATTGTCTTCTCTAGTTTTCAGAAATTAAATGTGGACAGTAGATGGATGACAATTAAATGAAGATACCAAAATTTTTTAATCAATTTTTTTCACTCTTAGTTGTATAATCTATTGCCAAATTTAGAGTTGATTTTATGGGATGTATTTTTGTAATTGCCATATTAATCACCATAACTTTCTTTTGATTTATTAAGAAGTAGGGAATGGATCTGCCATATTTCTTTTGCCAATTTTTCTATTTTTTCTCTCATATAGTCAATATCTTTTTTGTAAATAACACCAGTTGTATTAGTAGCTTTTGCAATCTGATTTATATTATTTGTTGCATTTGAAAGTAACCATTGAAGATCTCTAAATGGTTCTAGGTCTACAACATAATGATTTTTTGATTTTGACAATATTTGGGATTTAAAATAGCTGTTACAATATTTCCAGTAATTTGTCTAACAGTCCCCTTATCTGTAGTTTGTAAGTCTAAAAAAGCGTAAGTCTGATCTATTTCTGGGAATTTTAATTTAATATCTGTCATAAGGCTCATTCCTTTTCTTTTTACAATCATCTAATCTCTTTATTGTTTTATATTTGTTTTCCATTTTATCCTCCTGTCTGGTATAAATAAGACTCCTGTGGTAAAATGAACTTGTCTAGAGAACACTTCTCACAGGAGTGTATGCCTTTACTCTTCGTAGTAGGGGCTTTTTTCTTTTTTGATTTTTTCATATATTTCTAAAATATAGATTAAAATATCAGCTTCATCGTCATTTAGTTTGCCGAACTTTTTAATAACTTTTGCTAGTTGAAATATTAAATCACCTATATAGGGAAGTATTTTTTGATTTACAATTGCTTCTTTTGTCCTCCAAGTATTTTCTCTTATTCTTGGTTTTCTATCTCTCTTATAAAGTTCAAAAAACTCCCTAAAGCTCATCTCAATTGATTAAGAATGTTGATTTAAAAATTCTTGTTCCCATTTTAATGCTTCTTTTTTTGTTGAAAATCCACGTTTTTTCTTAGTTAATTTTTCTCCTTTCCAGTTGGTATAATAAAACCTACAATACCAAGTTTTATTTCCACTTTCATCTCTGTATGCTGGCACTTTAAACCTCCTTTGTATTTGTTGGTTTATAGCAATACTTTTCCATAAAGTATTCTCTATTTAACTTTCCTCTTTGCACACGATAACCTAATTTAAGTAGGTCTTGATTCATATCGTTTATTATCTGATATGCTGTTGTCCTACTTACATCAAGAAATTCTTGTACATCTTTTGCATTCATAAAAATACCTTTCATAATGTCCTCCTTTTATAGTTTGTAAGGTTCTACATCCACAAAAGGGCGAGCATTAATTTTTATATCTTACATTATCCGTTCAATAACGAACGGTATGTATATATAATAACAGTTCATATTTGTTCCGCCAAGTTTTTTCTATTTATTTTTTCCTAAAATATTCAGATACTTGCAAATATTTACAACAGAACAGTTTTGTTAAGCTTTTGTTCGTTTTGTGATAAAATATTTATAGTTATTGTGAAATAAGGAGGAGTTAGTTTGATTTCTGGAGAAAAATTAAAAAAGTTAAGACTTATGCGAAACTTAACTCAAAAAGAACTTGCCATTAAATCTGGTTTGACAGATGCTGCTATAAGAAATTACGAGCTTGGAAATAGATCTCCAAGTAAAGAACAATTACAAAAAATATCTGAAGCACTTGATTGTGATATATCAGCATTAATTAATCATGAACCTAATTCTATTTTTGAAATAATGCATATAATCTTTGATTATGAAAAAGATATTAAGTTTAGACCCTCAGCAGGCGATGGAGAGATCACTGGACTTTTATCAAATGATGTAGATTGCAATAATTTTCTAATAGAATGGAATGAAATGAGAAAGAAGCATTATAACGATGAGATAACAGACGAGGAATTTGAAGATTGGAAGTTATCTTACCCTAAAAAATCAAGATTTTTAAAATAAAATATGTACGCAAAAAGACCGCAGTCTAAAAACTACGGTCTAATTTTTTGTCCAAATGTAAACCACTTGGAACTATTATTCAATTTATTATTTTTAACAAATGTTCCCATTTTAATCCCAGTTACAGTTTTTCATCTTCTATAACCATTGAATTTTCAAGGTTTTTTAATTTTTTGCGATTATTCCCACTCACTAAAAGTCAGATATTGACTATTTAGGATAGTTGATTTAATAGTGATTGATAATACAATCAATGAGAACTATTTGATATTATTTGAATCTTTTGTTGTTAAAGTGTTGTTAACGAAGATAATGGTATTCTTCTACTTCAAGAAAAATATTATTTAAATGTTTTATTTCTAGTTCGTTTAGTCTCCATTTTTTTATTAAGTAGTAGTGTATATCAAATATATTTTCATTACCTAAATAAGCACATAAGATTGATTTTTTTAAGATGTCTCGTTTATCTTTATTTTCAATTATCTCATTATAATTTTTAAGTTCTAACTCTTGATAGGGTATCCAATCAATTTTTGAGTAAATTGGTAAATCTGGATATTTTTTTATATACTTATTCCACTCAAAATTGAGTTCTTCTTCTATTCTTTTTTGAAGTTGTGAATCTTTGGGTATATCTAATATTTTAGTTATGGTTGTTTTTATACCATGTATCCAATTTGAAGACACTGATTTATCTATTCCAAGTAATTCGTCAGCGGTAGTATCAAGTATTTTTGATAATTTTACTATATTTTCTAGAGTAGGTTCAGTTCGACCGTTTTCCCACTTGGCATAAGCGCTCTGTCCAATATCTAATAGTTGGGATATTTTTTCTTGGGTATATCCTTTATTTTTTCGTTTTTCTTTTAATCTGCTTGGAAAATCTAGCATATAGATACCTACTTTCAAAATAATTCCAAATAAGACTATTTTTTTTGTTGACAATTAGTCTTATTTGGACTAAAATATAATTAGTCTTATTAAGACTAATTATACCAAACTATTCTGATATTTGGCAAGTAGAAGAGAGGGAAATGCCTATGATTGTATAAAAAAGTCTTTGAGAAGCAGAACTTTTCAAAGACTTACCAAAAATAACTATCTAAATTATATAACAATTTTTAAGAAAGATAAAGGTAAAAACTAATGGCAAGTAACAAAATGAAATTAACAAGCGAACTCTCACTTAAAGAAATGGCTCTTGATAGTTCTCAATTCTATATTCCTAAAAAATTAAAAGTGGATTTTTCACAAGCTCGTCCAACAAACAAGTACAAACATGGGAAGGCGACTGATGTAGTTGAAAGCTATATGCTTAATGGTATTGATGAACGTACAGCAGGCGCAGTAGAACAAGGTTTGATTGATATGGAAGACATCAAGACAATCACGATTGAAGTATTAGGTAGCTTTGATGAGATTGAGGGAGCTATGGCAGCAGCTCAATTCACTTTTGTAGAGTTACTAGATACTCGTGTCATGGCTCAATGGGTTGACGGTCGCAATCCGGGTTACAAGGGCTTGAAATTAGTTGCTAGTGGCTTGAAATTGCTGTGACAACTTAAAATACGGAAAAAGCAGGGTTAGGTGTAGGGTTAGGTCGGGAAAGGCGTAGCCCCCGACCGTGTAACCCGTCTACACCGCTCAACCCGAATTTTTCCGTATTTTAAGTGGAAGAATATTCATGATTTTTTTGCTCAAGAGTTTTTAGGGCTAGTATAAACACATAGACACAAAATCTATGCGCGGGCGCCATTCTGGACTTGACGATAGAATGGTGCAAAACAAGGAAAATCCTTGATTTGAAAGCCTTTCTCCGTGGGACATCGGAACGGTCCAGCGTACGCGTTAGGAAAGAAAAGAGTGAAAAAATTATGGATTTATACTTGTGTTTATACGTGTGTTTATTCTCGAAAAAGTGGAGTATAAACACAAAAAGAGTGAAATATTATACAAAATAAATGTATTTCTATAAAAGAGGTGTTTTATGACAAAACGAATTATTAATAAACGTTTTTTGTTTGAACAACAATTAAAACCAAAATTTTGGGATTGGTCTATTCAAGATAAACAGTTATTAGATGATTGGGAAACTAATAAGGAACAAATTTTTAGACTTATTTTTGACCGTGTAAGAACGTTGGTAGAAGAAGATGAGTTTGTGGAGTTTGCGATAATCGTTCATGATAAAGATATATCCTACGGTACAAAATTAGTAGAACCTCATGTGCATGCTTATATTGATTTTCCAAAGCGAATAGACTTATCAAAAGTTGCAATGGCTTTAGGTTTGGAACGTGAACGGATTGAAACTCCAAAATCAAAAGGCGGTCGAGCGTATACACGTATCAATGCTTTAGCTTACCTTATTCATGCCAAAGATAAAGATAAATATCAGTATCTTGCTAGTGATGTGGAAACATTTGATACGCTTGATTATGAATCCTTTATAAATCAGAATAAAGAAGATTTTGAGAAGTATGCAGCCACAAAAAAACGTGAGAAATCAGATGAAAGTCTAGATTTGGTATTGTCTAAAGTATATAAGGGGGAACTGACTTATTTTGATATTATGAAAGACGATAATTTGTATTATCTTATGGCAAACAATCGTCAGAAATTCCTTGAAGGATTTGATATTTTTGGCGAGCGTGAAAGCGTGCTAAGACTAGAAGCCTTGCAAAATGGGGAGTATGATTTGACTGTCCTATATATTCAAGGTAAGCCCGGGATTGGCAAGTCTACACTTGCTAGAGATATTGCTTTAGAGGTGCAAGGAGCACTTGAAAATGTAGGTTTAAGAGGTGGCTCATATTCTGCAAGTTCTAAGAATCCTTTTGACAATTATTCAGGAGAAGAAATCCTGATTTTGGACGACT
>NZ_KV810540.1:0-75420 GCF_001812815.1 Streptococcus sp. HMSC073A12
AGTGTATCTGCATATTCTGGTGTGTATTTGTCTGTTTCATCATCAGGAACAGCTGTAAATGAATCAAGCGCTAAAGCTGAATTAAGGTCATCTGTCTTCTCACCTTGAAGGAATACAGCTGATGTATAAATAGCATCTTTATCAAGATCTGCTGGTACTGTGAGCGGCACTGATTTAGCTGTTCCATCAGCAGCTGACATTACAGTTGTCGCTTGACCGATTGCTTTACCATCTTTGAACCAACGGATTTGGTATTCGCGATTTGGCATAAGTCCACCAGTCTTACTTTCAGCAGTGTTTCCTGGTTTTGCAAATTTTTCAGTGTTATCGTAAACCAAGATATCGTGCATTGGTTGAGGTATGACTAGAGCAAAGTTCGTATTTGAAATATTTGCTGACGCAAGTGATGAAGGTCCTACTGGAAGAGTACCATCTGACGTACCTTCAAACATATTTGATTGGTAGTTGTTGCTCCAAATAGCATAGTCATTGACAAGAACAGTAGTATAAACATAGTCTGTATTGATGTGACGGTGTTTTTGCCCGACAGTACCGTTCCACTTCATAAGATTTTCATTGTCTAAATCTTCATCTTTTACGAGCGTTCCGAATTCTTTATCAGAAACTGTATATGAAATTTTAGCACCGCTATTAGCCTGAGTAGCACTTATACCATATAATCCACGGAATGGAATACGATAGTTGCCGTCTTTATCAACTGGTACTACAACAGTTTCAGCAATATGTGAACCCTTACCATGCTTTGCTTCATATTCTTTGATGATTTTAGCTTGAGCAGCTTTAAAATCATCTAGCTTATAGTTTTTATTGTCTTTTTTCCATTGATCTAAAAGACGTGTCACTTCATCGTTAAGGTATGAAGCTGCTACTTTTACGTTAGTCGCATTGATATCGTAGCTATCTTTTTTGTACATACGTGCATCAGAACCGCTAGGGTCACGAAGGTCATACCAAACGCTTCCTTGGATCGTACCATAGTTACCCTTACGTGAGAATTGACCATCTTTTAGGTTACCTTTTTGACGTTCTGCTTCTGGTTTCAAAAGGTAATCTTCTGCATTTAGTTTTTCTTGAAGAACTACTTGACCACCAACGATACGGTTGATACCAGCCGTGAAGTCCCAAGATTCATTTGTACGGCTAAGACGTCCGTGGAAACCTGTACGTTGGTCACCTGATTTGATGACATTGTATTTTTCTGGATCTGGATTTTCTACCCAAGTACGGATTGCAAAGTTAGAATCACCTGCAAGGTTAAACTCACCTGTAGCTCCTAGACGGTTTTTTACTGGTTTAGATAAGTCAAATACAAAAGTTCCATCTGCTTGACTTGTTGTTTTGTAAACTGGAGAAACAAAACCTTTCCCAGTAACATACTGAAGGTAGACATTTACACCACCAAGACGTTTTGCATCTTTTTGGTCAGGATCATTGATGTTACCATTACGGTAGAGCCAAGCTATTCCTTCATAAGTTTGCGTTGCACCCTTCACACCCGGACTGTAGATAGCTGTCTTCTGAGCAGCATTTTGAAGATCAGAATCAAAAGAACGTGTGCTGACTGCATTTTCTGGAGAAAGGGCACGACGTGAACGTGTAGGAGCTTCCGAAGTGGCTTCTGCCTTGACTTTAACTGTTTGAGACGCTGACAATGTTGCGCTTGAGCCATCTTTAAATGTAACAACAGCTGATCCGTCTTTGCTGACTTTAACATCAGTCGCTGTTGGATTTACACCTTTAATTGCTTCTGTAACATTTGAAATTTCTTCAGCAGTTAATGCTGATGCATCCGCTACTGTTGTCAAGCTTGGTGCTGCAACAGAATCTGATTCTTTTGTAGTTGCTGCCACTGGTGCAGCTTTCTCTTCAGCTTTAGCTGGTGTAGCTGGCGCAGGGGCTGGTTTCGCATTAGCTTCTGTAGGTGTTTGAGCTTCTGCAGCAGGTGCTGCGTAAGTTACATTCTCTTCACCTGCAGTCGCCTTAGTGGTTTCCGTAGTAGGGCCTGCTTCTGGCTTAGTCTCTGTAGTAGAACCTGTTTCTGGCTTAGTTTCTACAGTTGCGTCTGCTTTAACTGATGGAGCGACTAGCGCTGCTCCAACTGCAAAAACAAGCGAACAACCGAAAAGGAAATGTTTTCCTTTTTTGATCATACGCCAATTTTTTTGCTCTGCATTTTTACGATTAAAATACATGTTTAGATCTCCTTTTTTGAATTTTTTAGTATTTTATATACCAAATCCTATTATATTATAAAACACTTATTTAAGTATGTCAAAAATTAAGAATTAAAAAATATGAAAAAATGTGAGGGGTAACTTCTCAAAGTAACTTCCACTTGAATCGTCAAAGTGGAAGTTAGTCTAAAACGGATTTTCATGGTGGAACTAAGTGTGAGACGTTTGAGTTAGAAATGAGGTCCACTATGACAAAACATAAATACCCTTTGCTTTTATCTACCCACTACAGTTGACAGAGAGCCCTTTTTCACTTTCAGAACAAGGAGCCTGACAAATTTTTCGGACTCATTGAGGACAATCTTAAGCTGGTTCATCCTCTTTTTCAGACTGTCTTTAAAACCTTCCTCAAGGATAAAGAGCCCTTTTTTCTACACAAAAATAGGCTCTATAAGATCTATAGGGGGGTTACCCACTACAAATATTATAGAGCCAAAGCTTCTCGCAATTGCTTGGGAGCTTTTTTCTCGTCCAACGGTTTTTTCGATCTTTCAGATTGGACCAGCCGACTGCACTAAAGGCTGTTAGAATCTCTCGTAAGCGCTTGTTTGCCATAAAGTTATCTCCATCATGTTTGTCATCATCATTTTTTCTTTCAAATCCTACTTTTAGTTTAGCAAAAAACGCAGTCTTTATAAAGTTGTGACTGCGTTATCAGGAAGATTATTCTTCTGTTTTTGAAAATCCTTTGAGTAGCTGATCTAGTTTATCTTCTAGTCGTTCAATATCTTGCTTGGTGGCATATACATCATCGGATTGCTCCTTTGGACTTTCAGCCGTTTTTTCATTTACTTTGCGCTTTAGCTATGACTGAAGATGTTTGCCTTCATCCACCGTCAAGCGACCTTTGGCAATCAATTCTTTGACAAATTCGGTAGCTTTATCATAAGTCATGGAAGTCAACCCAATTCCTGCCAGCAAAACTTTTTTCAATTCGTCCATCTTGACACCTCCGTATATGAGAATCTTTCCACTTTCATTATAGTGCTTTTAAGCCATTTATTCTAGAGAAAATTGAACTGATAGACAAATTTTTAAAAAAGATCAACCACAAGTTTTACATTCAAAATAGTTAATAAAATAGAAACGGCATAAGCTAAGTAGGTATTCCATTTGCTGTTGACAAATTCGCCCATGAGCTTTTTATTAGAGGTGAAATATACGAGTGGAAAGATTGAAAATGGCAAGGCGACTGAAAGAAAGACTTGGGAATAGACCAAAAGATTGTCTAGCACCTGTTCTTTGTCTCCGTATAAAATAGCAACAATCACAACCGGTAAAAGAGCTAGTAAGCGAGTTACCAAGCGAAGAAACCACGGCGGCAGCTTCATGTTTAAGAAGCCTTCCATCACGATTTGTCCCGTTAAGGTTCCTGTGATTGTTGAGTTTTGACCACTAGCTAACAAAGCGACTGCAAAGAGCGTTGAGAGGATCGGGCTAGCAATAGCTCCAGCAATTTGAGGGTCTTTTAAGGCATTGTACATTGCAGAAAAAGCACCAATTTTATCCGCATGTCCAAAGAATAATGCTGCCCCTAAAATCAACAACAAAGAATTAACCACAAAAGCCAAACTCAATTGAATATTCGAGTCCCACGTCATAAACCGTACAGCTTCATGCACGGATTGTTTGGCTTTGTAATTAACTTTTCGCGTTTGCGCGATAGAAGAGTGCAAATACAGATTGTGTGGCATGACCGTTGCCCCCACAATGCCCAGTGCTAAGATCAAAACGGACGTTCCATTTTTACTAGCCGTATGTTGATAAGCTGCTACATTTGGCAAATATCCTGATAAAATATGATAAAGATCTGGCTTTGCAAGGATCACCAAATATAAGAAAATCAGTAAAATAGTCAAAATCAGCGTTCCAACGATTGCTTCAATCTTACGAAAGCCTAATTTCATCAAAAAAAGCAACAAGAAAACATCAAAGACTGTAATCAAAATCGAAAATAACAAAGACCAACCAAATAGTAAATGAAGCGCAATCCCTGCACCGATGACTTCTGCCAAGTCCGTTGCCATTAAAGCCAACTCTGTAATAACCCAAAGGAGATAGCGAACTGGCTTTGACGTATGAGCCGCAATGGCTTGTGCCAAATCCATCCTTGTGACAATTCCTAATTTTCCCGCCATTTGCTGTAACTGCATAGCCATTACAGAAGAAACCAAGACAGCTGATAAGAGCAAATAACGATAGGTGGCACCACCTACAACACTTGTAATCCAATTTCCCGGATCCATATAACCAACGGCAACCAACATTCCCGGCCATGAAAAAGCTAATAAAGTACGAAAGAAACCAGCGTTTTTAGGCGTTGCAATGCTTTGGTTAACTTCACTTAAGGAAACCTTTTTGTCTGACATTTCTATCCTTCTTTCTATTGTAGAATTATTTCTATTATATATTATAGCACAAACTATTAACGGTGGTTAATTTATATTTTTATAATGGTTAATATTTGGTGCTATTTAAACAATAAAATGCTTAGAATAGCTAAAATCGCAGGTCCGCCCTGAGTCAAGATGATTTTCTTGTTAGCTGTGGCTGCACCATACTCTGCTACCCCGATAACAAACAAAACAAAAACGGTCACCATTTCTAAATTATGTGAAATATACAAGCTATATAGTAGGAAAAGAGCTAAAAAGGCATTGTAAATCCCTTGATTTTTAAACAAGGAAGTGACGGACGGGCGAGATATTTCTTCCTTTGTCATATTAAAGACTCGGCTGGTGCTGTCTGACTGGGTAGCGATACTTTCTAGATAAAAGATATAGAGGTGTTCCAGTGCGACAATTGTAGCTAATATAGTAGTAATGAGTGACATACATTTCTTCTTTCTAATATTTTTCTACAGTAATCTGATCTAAGCCAGATACAAGTTTTTCTAATAAAGTGCTCAGCGTCCTTTGCTCATCATCCGAGAGAACTTTTTCTATTTGCTTTTTGACATTTACATGATAGGTCGGTGGCTCATGCAAAAGCTGCTCTTTTGCAACATTCGTTACACTCACTAGAACCTCTCGTTGATTTTTGGGATTGCGGCTCCGTTGAACATAACTGCGCTCTTCTAAAAGTTTGAAATGCCGAGTTAAGGCTGCAGGATCGATTTTTAAGACCTCTTGCACAGCAACTTGACTGCATGGAGCATTGTCCAATAAAAAGGTCAGTATCTCGTACTGCGTTAAGCTGATTTCTAATTTTTGCTCAAAGAGTTGCGTGATAGCTTGATCAGTTAAATGCAATTGGTACAGCAGGTGATGAATGGCAACCATATATTCTCCTTTCTATTTTTTTTTGATACTCTATTATTGATAAATCAATTATAGAGTATCAAAAAAAAGAAAAGCAAATATTTTGCCTTTCTTTAACAGATTATCTGTTTAATCTCTAGTAAATGGTTGATTTTGTGATTAATGTTTGGTCGGTAATCACAGAAATTGATTGATTGAATACCGCTGTTAAAAGCAACATCCACATCCAGCGTTCGATCGCCGATATAGTAAGTGCTTATCTTATCCAGCTGGTATTTCTCTACAAGATAGTTCACACCTTCTGGGTCGGGCTTTCTTGCAAATCCATTAGCAGTAGTCACAATTTCTGTAAAATAATCCAAAATCTCTAAATCCGCCAAAATTTGGTAAGCATTTTTCCCCTTGTGGGTATAGACAAACTGCTGAATATCTGCTTCCTGCGCCCAAGTAAGAATAGCCTTAGCACCATCCATGAGCTGAATGTGAGCATTTTTCTCTTGCAAACTTTGACCTCGAAAACGGTTCATCTCTTCAGCATCTAAACCTTTTTCTGCTGCGACTTTCTCCAGCAATTTCTGAACAGAATGCTGCAAAATATAAGCACGAATGACCTCTCGGTCAAAGTCTAATCCATAATGAGTATAGGTTTCTTCAATCCCCGCCAAAATTGCATCATAAGAATCCAGCAAGGTTCCGTCCAAATCCCAAATAAAAGCTTTTCTCATGTTATTTTCCTCATTTTCCGTTGATAGATAATTTGTAAAAAGACCCAGCGAAAGCCATTGTCCAAAAGGGTGGCTGTCCAAACTCCGGGCAAGCCTAATCCCAGAGTTACCCCCAGAAAGTAACCCGCCACAATGCGAATCAGCCACATACCAACCGTCGTGGCATAAAAAGGTAACTTCGCATTTCCCAATCCTTGCCAAACAGCCGTGTAGATGACTGTTCCTGCTGTCATAGGCACACCCAAAAGTGAAAAAAGAATGACCGACAAGCTAGCTGTTACAGCGCCGCTATCCTTTGTATAAAGATGTGTTAGTGGCTGTCCAAGTGCAAAAATAAGCAGAGCCACCGCTAGCATGAGTCCAAGAGATAGCCAGTAGGTCTGCTTCGTCAGCTTTCTAACTGTTTGAAAATCTGCCTGCCCCACCGCATGAGCCACTAACATAACTGTTGCAGTAGCGACTCCAAATCCCGGCATGTAGTTAAACTGGGTCAGAACCTCTCCAATTGCATTTCCCGCAACAGCATCTGTCCCGAACTTAACGATAATAGCAATAATCACCACGTCCCCAGCCCGCATCATCAGCCGCTCTCCAGCAGCTGGCAGAGATAAACGCAACAAGTCCCAATCCAGCCTCCAACTCCAAGGCGCTAAAGGCAGAGACAATTCTTTCCATAAAATCAAAACGCCTACCAGACGGGCTAAAATGGTGCCCAGCGCCACTCCAACAATTCCCATGTGGAAAATAAAAATCGCAAGACTGGAAAAAATGACATTGAGCAGATTGCTTAAAAAACTGATATACATGGGCATGCGAGGGTTGCTAGTTGCCCGAATCAAGGAGCCTAGCGTAGTCATCAGACCCAAAAGGAGAATCGTTCCCCCGATTAAAGCCAGATAAAGACCACCTGCATTGGCGACGACAGGCTCCGTTCCCAGCCAAGCTAATATCTGGCGTCCAAAAACAAGCGAGAAAAGTCCTAGAAAGACGCTCAAAATCAGAGTTGATTTAATGGCTTCGCTAGTGTGATAAGCCAGATTGTCTCGATCTCCTTCTCCCAAACTCTTGGAAATGAGACTGGATACTGCTGCTCCCAGCGCAATAAAAATAGCTTGGTAAATCGTAATAACATTACCAGCAACCGAAACTCCTGAAATAGCCACGAGACCGAGACTCGCTACCAAATACGAGTCCACCATTCCCATTAGCATCTGCAAAAAGTTTTCGACCATGGCTGGTAGGGCAATATTTAAAATCTTTTTATAAGTGGTCATACATCATGAAACTCCTGCTTTTGATTATACACTTTTCTGGCAATATTTTGTTTACACCCTGTTGCAATCTGAAAACACTCAGTTGGCTACCAGCTGAGTGTTTATTACAAAAATTTATTAGATTATTAAAGTCCTAAATAGCTTTCTACTGCTGCCTGCATCTGGTCAGCAGCGACAGTCGTTTTATGGCGAACTTGTGCGGTTTCTAGGTTAGCAACTGCAGAAGGCACTGCAACTCCTGAAATCTCGTGGAGTTTTGTTAAGGCTTCAAAGTCACTAAGACAACTTTGCCCCATTACAGCTTCGACTGCCACAACTGGGAATTTGTAAGGACTGGCGGTTGAAGCAATAACAGTCGTAGTCTCATCACCTGTAGCTGTCCGGTATTTTTGATAAATAGCTGAAGCGACCGCTGTGTGCGGATCTTCAATGTAATCAGACGCCTCATAAACTCGTTTGATTTCAGCCGCTGTCTCAACTTCGGTGGCATATTCTGCCGCAAAGAGTTCTAAAATAGCTGGGTCAAAATCAGTCAACTCATACTGACCATGCTGATTGAGAGACTTCATCAAATCCGCTGTCTTTTCTGCACTATTTCCTAACAGGTGGAAAAGCAAACGCTCTAAGTTTGAAGAAACTAAAATATCCATAGACGGACTAGAAGTTACCTTAAAGCTGCGCTTTTTGTCATAAACATGTGTCTTAAAGAAATCTGTTAGGACATTATTTTCATTAGAAGCACAGATCAACTTGCCCACCGGAAGACCAATTTGTTTAGCATAGTAGGCTGCCAAGATGTTGCCGAAGTTTCCAGTTGGAACAGCAAAATTAACTGCTTCGCCTGCTTGAATCTGACCAGTCTTAACCAACTGTGCATAAGCATAGACATAGTAAACAATCTGTGGCACCAAGCGCCCGATATTCATGGAGTTAGCAGAAGAAAATTGCAACTGATGTGTAGCTAAACGCTCACGAAGAGCCGCATCATTAAACATACGTTTAACATTGGTCTGGGCGTCATCAAAATTGCCCTCAATAGCTACCACGTGAGTATTGTTCCCGATCTGAGTGGTCATCTGCAACTCCTGAACTTTGCTGACACCATCTTTAGGATAAAAGACGATAATTTCTGTTCCCGGAACATCCGCAAAGCCTGCCATAGCTGCTTTTCCAGTATCACCAGAAGTCGCTGCCAAAATGACGATTTTATTTTTCAAGCCATGTTTTTTCGCTGATGTCGTCATCAGATGCGGGAGGATAGACAAGGCCATATCCTTGAAAGCAATCGTAGCACCATGGAATAGTTCCAAATTGTATTGCCCATTCAGTTTTACCAGGGGAGCAATCTCTGGCGTGTCAAACTTGCTGTCATAGGCATTGTTAATGCAGTTATCCAGCTCTTGATCTGTAAAGTCATCTAAAAAAGCGGATAAAATCAATTTTGCAACTTCCTGATAAGAAGCGTCTTTGAGTTTTGCAAAGTCCAATTCTACCTGCGGATAAGAAATCGGCGTAAAGAGACCACCGTCCGTTGCTAACCCCTGCAAAATAGCCTGACTGGCTGTCACCGTATTGTTTGCATCACGCGTTGATTGATAAACTAAAGTCATGAATTTCCGTCCCTTTCGTGTAGTCTGTTCTATTATAACATGATTTATCAGAAAATTCCCGCATTTTATGGGAAATGTGAGAGAGTGGAGTTGGAGATTTTTATTGTTTATATAGCTACCTCAAAAAAACAAACGGACGTGAGTTCATAGAATCCACCATCCGTTTTGTTTTTATTTCACCTTCATTACTCTCACTAGACTAGCGCGCTCGGCTTCTTCTAGCTTCATCTCGATATAATGAATGGTCTCTGTGAGATCTGGAATGGTTGCATACTCTAAGCCATTGACCCGACGGCGGGTCTTTTCAATCTCATCTGCCATCAGCTGGCAACTCTTTTCAATTTCTGCTAAGCGTAGGAGGTCGGGCAATAGGTTGCCCATATCCTCAATCGTCTCATCCATCTGGCTGTTAGAAGCCACATAGCTATAAACCACATCTCCCTCATCATCACCATAAGGATTATCAATATGAGCATGCATTTTTGGCACCTGCACACTCATGATATTCTCCTGTTCGATATGGAGGTTGACTTCTCGCATAGGGACAGCAAAAATCTCTTCTACCATGAGGTCACTTTCCAAGGTTTTCGCCAATACAAAATCCTGCATGTGACCAACCAGAGCTGTTTCAACTTTTTGGCGAAGGCGGTTGTTTTCGCGAACAGCTTCAATGAAACGACGCATCAGTTCATCTCGCTTATCCTTGAGAAGTTTATGACCGCAAGTAGCTGTTTTCAGGCGCTCTTTCAGGTTGTTCAGCTCCATTCGGGTTGGTTTGACATTTAAACGAGCCATTCAGATAACCTCCTTAGGCTTGCTGTTTACTTTCTGGTAAATATTGATCAATCATGTCGTCCTTGATCCGCTTAAGCTCCGTCCGTGGCAAAATA
The DNA here is from genome assembly GCF_001812815.1 of Streptococcus sp. HMSC073A12. Lineage (NCBI taxonomy): Bacteria > Bacillati > Bacillota > Bacilli > Lactobacillales > Streptococcaceae > Streptococcus > Streptococcus sp. HMSC073A12. The sequence goes on from NZ_KV810540.1 coordinate 10,015, forward strand.
GACAACAATTCCCAGCCTAAATCCAAACTTTCTTCAATCGTCCGATTGGTATAAAAACCTTGATTGATATATTCTTTTTCAAATCGATCGGTAAATTGAACATAGAGCTTGTCGGTGTCAGATAAGGCTGATTCTCCTAATATAACCGCTAATTCTTTGGCTTGTTTGCCTTGTGCATAAGCCGCAAAGAGCTGATTCATGGTTGCTGCATGGTCTCCCCGAGTCTTTCCTTCGCCAGAACCCTTGTCTTTGAGGCGCGAAAGAGACGGCAGTACGTTAATCGGTGGACGATACCCACTGTTGTAAAGGTCACGCGACAGGATAATCTGGCCTTCGGTGATGTAACCCGTCAAATCAGGAATGGGATGAGTGATGTCATCCTCAGGCATGGTGAGAATAGGAATCTGCGTCACAGAGCCTTTCTTCCCCACCAAGCGCCCCGCCCGTTCATAAAGGGTGGAAAGATTGGTATAGAGATAGCCCGGATAACCTCGACGTCCCGGCACTTCTCGACGAGCTGCGGATACTTCGCGCAAGGCCTCGCAGTAGTTGGTCATATCTGTCATGATGACGAGAACATGCATGTCTTTTTCATAAGCCAAATATTCAGCAGCAGTCAGGGCAATCCGCGGTGTCGCAATCCGCTCAATAGCAGGATCATTGGCTAGATTGATAAAGAGGATAGAGCGGTCAATAGCTCCCGTTTCTCGCAAGTCATTCATGAAAAACTCGGCTTCTTCAAAGGTAATCCCCATGGCCGCAAAGACTACTGCAAAATTTTCTTCTGAATTGAGCACCGTAGCTTGACGAGCAATCTGGGCAGCCAATTCCTTATGGGGTAGACCCGCCCCAGAGAAAACTGGCAATTTTTGTCCTCGAACTAAGGTATTGAGGTGATCAATGGCTGAAATTCCAGTCTGGATAAACTCATCGGGATAATCTCGCGCGACTGGATTGATGGCTTGACCGTCAATATCCAAGTATTTTTCCGGCAAAATATCTGGTCCACCGTCAATAGGCTTGCCCATACCGTTGAAAATTCGTCCTACCATATCTTCTGACACTGGCAATTCAAGCGGTCTGCCGGTAAAACGAACCTTGGCTTTTTCTAGATTGATACCGCTGGAGCCTTCAAACAGCTGCACCATCGCCTTGTCTTCCTGCACTTCCAAGACCTGTCCCTGACGCTTGGTTCCGTCATGGAGCTGGATTTCCACCAGCTCATTAAAATGCACACCTTCGACTTGCTCCACAATCATCAAGGGACCGACAACTTCACTGACGGTACGGTATTCTTTAATCACGTTCATTGATTGCTCCTCCTTAGGCAAGAATATCATGCAGTTTTTCTCGAATAGCGGTATCCAAACTGCGAATTGCTTCCAACTGATCCTCTGGGATAAATTTAGAGCGGGCAATCCGATCGCGTAGCTCCACAGTACCATTCATGACTTCAGTAAAGTAAGCACCTAAATTCAAGGCACGATTGGCTTCCTCATCAAATATTAGGATATTAGTGAGCAGAGCCACTTGCTTTTTAAAGGAAGTGTAGGCATCAACCTCATCAAAAGCATTCTGCTGCAGGTAATCCTCACGAATCATCTTTGCTGTATTCATGGTGAGACGATCCCTTTCAGACAGAGAATCCAGACCAACCAGCCGCACAATTTCCTGTAGCTCACTCTCTTTTTGGAGAATGTTCATCGCCTTGGTCACTTTTTCCGACCAAGCCAACTGCTCATGCTGATCGATATATTGACCCACCTCGTCTAGATAAAGCGAGTAAGAGCTAAGCCAGTTAATCGCAGGGAAATGGCGACGTTGTGCCAACTGAGCGTCCAAGCCCCAGAAAACTTTGACAATCCGCAGAGTGTTTTGCGTGACTGGCTCAGAAATATCTCCACCCGGAGGGGAAACAGCGCCGATTGCGGTAATGCTTCCCTCACGCTCGTCACTCCCTAAGGTTTTAACCCGACCAGCTCGTTCGTAATATTCAGCAATACGGCTGCCCAGATAGGCTGGATAGCCTTCGTCGCCCGGCATTTCTTCCAAACGCCCGGACATTTCCCGCAGAGCTTCTGCCCAACGTGAGGTCGAATCTGCCATAATGGCCACAGAGTAGCCCATGTCTCGGAAGTACTCAGCAATTGTAATTCCTGTATAAATAGAAGCCTCACGCGCCGCAACTGGCATATTGGACGTGTTAGCAATCAGAACAGTTCGCTGCATGATAGACTGACCAGTTGCTGGATCAATCAACTCTGGAAATTCATTCAGTACATCGGTCATTTCATTGCCCCGCTCACCGCAACCCACATAAATCACGATATCCACATTGGCAAATTTAGCGACCTGGTGCTGAACAACGGTCTTGCCTGCTCCAAAAGGACCTGGAACAGCAGCCGCACCGCCCTTGGTCACGGGGAAAAAGGTATCAATCACTCGTTGGCCCGTCACCAAAGGCTCCTCTGGAATCAGCTTTTGAGCAAATGGGCGACCTCGGCGAACCGGCCATTTCTGCATAAGACTGCCAACAAAGATAGAGCCATCTGCCTGCTCAATCTCATAGACAGGCTGATCGACAGTATAACTCCCTGCTTCTATCTTGGTCACACGACCACTGACACCAATTGGCACTAGAATGCGGTGGACTACCAGCTCGGTTTCTTGAACCGTACCCAGAATATCTCCGGCTGTTACCTCTGCTCCAATCTCCAGACAAGGCACAAAGTTCCACTTGGTCTCACGATTCAGATGAGGCAGCTGCACTCCGCGCACCAGAAAATCACTCTGCGTCACCGCTTGAAAGCGTGCCAAAGGCCGCTGAATTCCGTCAAACATTTGCGAAATCAGCCCCGGTCCCAATTCTACCGACAACGGACTCCCCGTTGTTTCCACTGGCTCTCCTGGTCCAAGCCCAGAGGTTTCTTCATACACCTGAATGGAGGCCTCATCTCGACGCATCTCAATGATTTCCCCAATCAAGCCCAAATTGCCCACACGACAAATATCCTGAATATTCGCTTCCTGCATCCCAGAGGCGACCACCAAAGGACCCGAAACTTTTATAATCTTTCCTTGACTCACAATCTTCCTCCATTCTTTTGGAGATTTTTGCTTATTTTCTATCCTTGCCGTGAGCTTGAAACCCTTCTTAGCTATCTCTACAGCAAAAATTGATACTTCTTATTTTAAAAATCAGACAAGGCTTTTATTTGTTGCCCATTTTCATCGAAATTATCTGGGCTTAGCCATTTTTCTAAACGAATTTTGACCGCTGGCCAGTCCTTGTCAATCATGGCTAGCCAGTCAGTGTCTCGGTTACGCCCTTTATAAACAACTGCCTGACGAAAAGTGCCTTCGTAGATAAAACCAAGCCTTTCTGCTGCGTATCTTGAAGGTTGATTGAGTGCATCGCATTTCCACTCGTAGCGGCGATACTCCAGCTCCTCAAAAACGTAGCGTGCCAACAGATATTGGGCTTCTGTCGCCAGTCTGGTTCGTTTCAATTGGGGCGAATAGGTCACAGACCCTACCTCAATGACACGGCTACCACGATTGATTCTCATTAGAGCAAAAGTGCCCAATGCCTTGCCACTCTCCTTGTCTACAATGGCATAGTAAAAACGATCCTGAGCTGTCAACATCTGATCTAGCAAGGCCGACCATTCTTCCTGACTTTGAACAGGATTTTGAAAGAGATAAGTCCACATGTCAGCAGGAGAATCCGGACCATAGACTTCATACAAATCCGCCCCATGTTTGTCCTTGGACAGGCATTCAACGATAACATACCGTCCTTCTAGTCGCTCCATCTTGGGCAAATCTCCCGGTTTGAAATTCGGCAGGGCATCTCCAATGGGCTGGCCTAATTCATTTATTTTCATAAAAACCTCACAATATATCCTGTCCAACTGCTTTTTCTACGTTCTTACGAATACGTCTCTGTCCTAATCCTGTTACTCCTTTATGAGTCGGGATTAAGATAATCGCTGGCAACACTTGCTTATCATAGTAAGCCAGCGTTTCAGGGATTTCAGCAGCCATGTCTTCTGTCAAATAAATAATAGCAAAATCTTCTCGGCTCAGTCGTCGTAAAGTATTCACCACATCGGTCGCTTCGGTGACTGGAAAAGTCTGAAAACCAATCAGGCGAAAAGGCAGAATGGCATCGCGGTTCCCCACCACACCAATTTTATAAGTTTTACTGGCCATAAATCGGTCTCATCCTTTCTTTGATGATCTCTACTGGAAGCTGGTTCGTCAAACCAGTCAAAATAAGTCGAAGATTCTTCACTTCCAACTCTTTTCCAAATAAATAACGAACCAGCAGAAGCGGACCACTTGTTTCAAATCGCCCTTGCTCTAAGAGCTTAAACTGAACCAAGTCTGCTAGATACTCCAGTTCAAGATTTGTCAGTTTACCCGAACGCAGTTTTTCTTCATAAATGCTTAGTTCTGCGTCAAATTCTAGTGGATTAACTTTGGAAAACCAGCTAGCGAGATGACCTTTTTCTGCCAATTCAATCCACTCCGCATTCGTCAAAGTGCCTTCATCAGATAAGAGTTGCGTCATAAAACTGTGCGGTTTTTGGTGCCGAATCGCTCGCTGCACCGTTACTGCATTATAAAAATCAATCGTCAACTCCACCAGTTGCTTGAGCCGCTCGTCTTCAAATGTAGACTCCAAGCTTTTTAAGTGCTTGAAATAAGCCAGATCCATTCCAATTTCCAGAACGCGTACATCTTGATAATCTTGATATTCCGCCCAAGTCGCCGCCATTTCATCCGCCATCAATTTAGGACAATGTTCAGCAGAAAAGGTGGCAACCAAATGCTCCAAAATATCTAAAGGATAAGGTCCAACAGAAATCAACAGATGCTTTAAATTCAAACCTGTCGCCTTGTGCTTAAGCAATACCTTAAGATTGTGATAAGTATATTTGAGCGTAAAAAACTCCACCAAAGCAGATTCTGGACTAACTTCAAAAGCCCAAGCATACTCTGCAAACAAATGTTTCATGAGAAACCTCTCAATCGCATTTAAGTCTGTTAGTTGCTCATAATCCAGATTATAAACCGTTCCTTCCAAAGCCGTTGACCGACTTTCAGAAGTCGAAGCTCGCAATAACTGCTCGTATTGCGCTAGGCTTAAAAAGCTATTCTCATGAATGCTAATTTCTGTATTCACTTGAGCGAAGGTCTTTTCATTCATAGAACGCCTCCTTAGTCTGCTTCATCTTGGAAAATCGTCTGAGCAAGCTGATAACTCTCCTCCTGCCACAAAGAATCTACTAAATTGCGATAGAGGTAATTATCGTCAATATTGCCTCGCGAAAGGAGAAAACCTGCTTCTCCATTCACAGGAGAGGAAGCCAATCTTACGTGCGGATAGCGCTCTAACAATCGTTCCAATTGTCCAGCCGAATATTTAACCAATGTCCGTGAGCCAATTGTCAAAACAAGCTCTTCTTGCGGATACTTTTTTAAGACCTGCTCCAAGAAAGCCTGCTCCTGCTCGATCGACCAAACCGTCATTTGCTCATAAGCCCCCGCAAATAATTCTTTCAAAATCCCTTCCTTAGTCGCCAAAGTAGACTGACGTTTTTCATTTTCAAGCTGCTGCACTTCACGCTGTACCTGACGATTGATCGCCTTTATTTCTTGCTCACGCTGTTGCAGTTTTTCTTGTTTCAACCGTGCTTCTTGCTCTTTGGCTTCACGCTCAATAGATTCTTTCGCATCGGCTAATAGCTGCCGCCCATTTTCATGCGCTTGCTCCAAAACCGAATCCCTCAAATGAGATTCAAATTCCATATCTGCCTCCTTCTATGAAATCTTGTTTCAAGACATTGAACCTGTCTCATTTTACATTCAAAACCATCAAAAGAGATACAACAAAGGCAAGGATAGCATAAGTTTCTACCATGGCAGCAAGGATAACCCCTTTCATGACATCTTCAGGTCGCTTTGCCAAAATCTGCATGCCAGCGGTTGCTACATTTCCTTGGTATTTAGCAGAATAATAACCAACGATTCCGATTGGAAGTGCGGCAAAAAAGAGGGCTAGACCTGTTTGAAGAGCCATCTCAGGTTGAATTTTAAAGAAAATCAAAATCCCGATAACAAAACCATACAAACCTTGCGTACCTGGCAAAAGTTGCAAAATCAAAGCACTGACGAATTTCTCAGGTTGCTCTTTTAACAGGGCTGCTGCAGCCTGACCGGTTGTTCCGACATTACGTGCAGAGCCAATACCGCTGAGGAAAATCGTAAAAACCACACCGAGTGCTGCGAAAAAAGCACCACCATAAGTTGAAAAATAAGATGAAAAAGCTTGCATGAATAAACTCCATTTCTAATAGTAAACATTATTTATTTGGTAATTTTGTCAATGACATAAAACTTCTAGCTGAGCTGCTAAAATAATTTCGCTGTGTTATTTTTTGTAGCGGACATATTTTTCTGCCGGCTTCAAAGGTTTAAACGCTTTTCCGCCACCGTCATAGAATTTCCCAAAAAACTCAACAAAAATCAAACGCGCTCCGTGCACATAGCCCGACAAAAAGGAGAGAAACATGTTGATACCGTGGAGGGCGAGAAACAACACAATCCCAATACTAAAGCGAGCAAAAGGCGGAAAGAGACTAACAATTAAGTTAAAGGCTGAGCCAATGCTCGCACCAGCAAGCCCCAAAGCCATAAGTCGCGTAAAGCTCACCAAGTCTCCCACATAGCTACTGATATTGTATAGATTAAACAGTGCAGGACCCAAGCCTTTCAAACTTTTAGCGCTGATAATAGAAACCAGTACAATGCCCACAGCATTTACAGTAGCCAGCCATTCTCCGATAAAGCCGACCATAGCAAGATCTGGGAACAGTCGCCCCGCTGCTAGCAAAGCCAATCCGATGAGAATCAACATCCAAGCAAAACCCGAATTATAGGCTGCCGCATAATCCTTCATGCGGATATTCTTTTTACCACTGAGGAAAAGTCCTGTCATGACTGTCACAAAGCCAATCACGACCGAAATAATCAAAATAGTGATCACATCTGTGCTGGTATTAATGAGCGCAAAAGGCAATTTGAAGCCAAAGAAAGAACCATAAATCACTCCCCAGAGTGCAACGCCGATTCCTAAAATTCTAAAAAAACATAAATTCTTTGCTAGACTTGGCTTGACATGTAAAGTCTTCAAAGCCCAAGTCGTTCCGCCAAAAAGCAACAAACCATAGCCAATATCAGCCGCCATCATGCCAAAAAAGATAAAGTAGAAGACCGAAACAACGGGCGTTGGATCTTTATCTTCGTATTTCGGCAGCGAGTACATTTCTGTCACCAGCTCAAATGGCTCAATCAGAGCATTATTTTTAAGTTTTATCGGGACTCGCTGTCGATCAGCTGCCGCCATTTCATGAATTTGAAGCAAGACAGCCCCACCAAATTGTTGCGCAAGACCCATTTTCAAATCTTCTATCTGCTCTTGCTCAATCCAGCCCTCTAAAGCAACCAAATTCTGTGTACTAGCAAGAGCTTCCTTGCTTTCTTGACGAGAAGTTAAATTCAATACATAATCCAACTGACACTTGAGTTGTTTTAATTCTTCATTTGAAGACGCCAATTGTATTTTTGTTGAAGTTATGAGTGCTTCTTGCTCTTTTATCGTCGCTTGTAATGCTACCAAACGCTCCTTTGGCAATTCCTCAAAAGCATATTCAAACAGCTTGAAACCAAGTTCTGTCAAAACTGCTTGGGTTTCTTTAGCAACTTCTGCTTTACATAACACAAGGATTCCTTTTTCTGTACTGCTAGTAAAAATCTCTCGAACTTCCAGATTAGGATAATCCTGCAATCGAATATTGAACTGATTGTTTCCACTGGTTGGAATGGTTCCCACAAACGCACGAAAATGTTTAAATTGCTTAAATGCTACTGGAGTAACGTCTAAGCTTGCCCATTTTTCCAACTCCGCTACTTCCGACTGAGCCGTTTCTTTGACTTCTTGTGCTCTTGCCAACACTTGAAATTGTTGCTGAATCGCCACAAGAAACGCTTCTTCGTCACGCGCTTGCCCCACCTGTTCTAAACTGACAAAGCTTGTTTCCAACGGAGCTTCCTTCAATGTTTCCAGCATTTTTTTCTTAGGAACAAATGCTTGCAGGTTTTCAATCATACGTGCGAGTTTTTCCTGCCGCCGAGTCAAAGCTTGAAGGTGTTCCGAAAAAGATGTATCAGGATTCCACACTAACTCTTTCTCAAAAGCACCTTTCCAGGTCTCTTTTGTTTGTAAATCCTGAATTTCAACCGATTGGAGATTTTGCAGATAGGAAAGGATTTCATCCAACAATTCTCTTGGCAACAGCAGCGACAACTCCTGCATTTGACTAATTGCCATATTTTTCTACCACCCTGTCTACAATCATTTGCAGTAACGCCTCTTTTTTATTTGACAAAGCTGCTTGGACTTTTTCTTCGTTCTCTTGTTTCGTTTTTTCCAAGTCTTGTGTCAAGCTAGCAATCTCTTTTTCAGATTGTTCCTTTAACTCAATAAGCAACTGTTGTTTTTCTTCATCATAGGCTCGCCCTAGCTGCTTCAAATCCCTAGCAGCTTGGTCTTGCAACTCCCGAATCTGATGTTGATAACCAGCTAGCACTTCATCTGCTGCTCGCTCAATTTCTTGCATTTGCTCAAGAGTAGCGTTCGTCATATCTTGCACCTCCTTTGTATTATACAATGGCTGTAACGTTTACTTGTGTAAATTATAACACATTTTCAAACCATTCGTCACAGAGTTTTATTCCTTTTCTGCGCTTAATTGAAATCATTTCACCGTGTGCTATTTATCAAGCTACCCAGCGTCTTATTTTGTAAAACTATGTTATAATACAAATAGGTTTTTCAAAACATTTGTTCTATATCACTACAAGTAAAGAGAGTACATCTATGAAAAATACGCGACATATTATGGCGAGAATCGAAAGCCATTTTGACAGCATGACCGACTTAGAAAAGCGGATTGCAAACTACTTTTTAAATCCTTCTAGTATCTACGACGACCTTTCTTCGCAAAAAGTTGCGCAAACTCTTTACATCTCCCAGGCGGCACTTACTCGCTTTGCAAAAAAATGTGGATTTAAAGGTTACAGAGAGTTTAATTTTCAATATATTCATCAATTGCAAAATAATGTAGAAGAAACCAACCACTTACAACACGATGTGTCCCGTAGAGTTTTGCGAAATTATACTCAAATTCGACAACAGACAGAGGAATTGATTGATGAAGAAAAACTGTTGCGTGTGGTGCAGTTTATCGAAGAAGCGGATCGAGTGTATTTTTTTGGTATTGGTAGTTCAGGGTTGGTAGCTCGTGATATGAAACTGCGCTTCATGCGGCTTGGGGTCATCTGCGAAGCTTTGACAGATCAAGACGGCTTTGCTTGGACGACCAGTATTTTAGACAAAAATTGCTTGGTGATTGGTTTCTCTTTATCAGGACAAACCCAATCTATCATCAATAGTCTGATGGATGCCAAAGCAATGGGAGCTAAAACTGTATTGGTAACAGGCCAATCAGACAAAGTTGACCAACAATTTACGGAAATCATTCCTGTTGCCATTCAAAGCAAACCAGAGTATATTTGGCGCATCTCAGCTCAATTTTCTATGTTGCTGGTGATTGACTTACTCTATGCCTTTTTCCTTGAAATTGATCGGGAGAAAAAAGAAAAAATCTTCAACAGCTATTGGGAAAATAAAAAATTAAATGGTTACTACCAACGACATAAATAACAAAAGAGCAAGTTGAGTTCAGATTTTCATGAGAACCTCGCTTGCTCTTTTTATCTATTGTTGTTTATTTTTAAAATGATAATAGGCACCAAACATTCCTGCTGTATTTTGATAGTAAGCGAAAGCGAGCTTGGTTTTTTTAGCGATACTTGGTACCAAGCAGGCTTTCATAGCAGCCTCAATTCGAGGACGAAGAACGGCCTCTTGCTCCATAATGCCGCCACCTAAAATCACCACTTCTGGATTAACCACATAACAGATATTAGCAATCCCTTGTCCCAGATAGTTGACCATGCGGTCAATACCTTGGATACAGCGTACATTTCCTTCTGTTGCTTCCTTGAAAATGCGCCTTCCATTCCACATAGTAGGTTCTTCGTCGTGAAGTTCTGCTACATAATTGACCAAGGCCGTCGTTGAAGCCACATCTTGGAATGCACCATCTGATAGATACACATAACCGACTTCACAGGCTGAATTACTAAAACCGTGAAAAACCTGACCATCCACCAGCAAACAGCCACCGATACCCGTCCCAATCGTCAAACAAATCGCAATACTCGCTCCCTTGCCGCTGCCTGACATGACTTCCGACAGACCAGCACAATTGACATCATTTTCAATTTCACAAGGAATGGAAAATGCTTCTTCCAACACTTTCTTGAACTGAGTACCTGCATAGTTCGGAATCTGAGGGCCAGCATAAAAGATTTCTCCTTTATCTGGATCGACCATTCCAGCTGAGGAAATACAAATCCCAGCAACCGAAGTCTGCTCTAAATAACTTGCTACAATCCCCTTCACCTTGCGCAAAATTTCTGGACCGCCCTTATGGGCCTCTGTTGGTATTTCATGCGCTTCCAGCAAGGTGTCGGTATTATCAATCAGACCATATTTGATATTTGTTCCACCAATATCAATGGCAATGTATTTTCCCATAATCCACCTCTTTTTCTATGATAGGAATGTTTTCTTAGCTGCACGAATCAAACGCGCCGCTTCTTCTACAATCGGACGATCCGCGCCTGTCACTGGTGTTAATGGAGAACGGACAGAACCAATGTTTAGATTTTCATTGATTTTCAAGACTTCCTTGATGACAGAATACATATTTCCATAAGCAGCAGTTAATTTTCCGATAATGGTGTTGATGGTAAATTGTAATTCTTTTGCTCTCTCCAATTCTTTGTCGGCAATCAATTGGTTGAGCTTTAAGAAAAGTTCTGGCATAGCCCCATATGTTCCGCCGATACCTGCTCTTGCTCCCATCAGGCGGCCGCCTAAAAATTGCTCATCTGGCCCATTAAAGACGAGGTGGTCTTCCCCACCAAGTGCTGCAAAGGTTTGAATGTCTTGGACAGGCATGGAAGAATTCTTCACGCCAATCACACGTTCATTTTTGAGCATTTCTGTATATAAAATTGGCGTTAGAGCTACACCTGCCAACTGCGGAATATTGTAGATCACAAAGTCTGTATGTGGGGCAGCTGCGCTAATATCGTTCCAATATTGAGCAATCGAGTATTCTGGCAAACGAAAATAAATCGGTGGTATGGTCGCAATAGCGTCCACTCCCAAGCTTTCTGCATGGCGCGCTAACTCCATACTATCCTTGGTGTTGTTGCAAGCGACGTGAGCAATAATAGTTAATTTCCCTTTTGCCACTGCCATTACTTCTTCCAAAATCAATTTTCTATCAGCAACACTTTGGTAGATACATTCACCAGATGAACCATTGACATACAATCCTTGAACTCCTTTGACGAGAAAATATTCTACCAAAGCTCGCACGCGCTCTGGACTAATCTCGCCTTGATCATCATAGCAAGCATAGAAGGCCGGAATGACCCCTTCATATTTTTTTAAATCTCTCATATTTTATTCTCCAAGTTAATTGGTTTTATCGTTTATACTTATTAAAAATAGTTTCCATAATAGGCAATTGCAAAAACCCTAAGGCTGCAAAGCCAACTAATACAAAAAGAGTAAAGCCCAGTAGCAATACAAATCCTGAACTAGAGAGTAAAAAGACAATTACAGCTAATAAGGCTATCATCAAAAAGAACCACAGAAAATGCAAACTCACCATGATCAGTCCTGTTTGTAAGAGATCTTTTACCGTCATTTCAAACTTAGCTGCCAAAGGATAGACACATAAAAATAGCAAACTAGCAAAAATGATGACGCCGATACAGGTTGCTTTTAACATTTGAAACGGCATGGTTTCCTGCCTCCAAAAAAGCAGGAGGTCAAATAGACTGATTCCTACAATCAGCAGCTCTAGCAAACTAAGTTTTAAACCGACCTTCCAATTTTTCCTAAATGCTTGTACATACGTTGCTGTGACTTTTACACGACGTGCACCCTTGATTGCAAACAAGGTCTGATATAGACTAACTTTTGCAATGCCAATCGTGACAATCGGCAGACAAGACAAAAGAAAGATGAGGTTCACAGTCACCAAATCTAATATTTTCTCACATATTTTCATAAAGAAATTATCTGTATCAAATATACTTCGTATTAACTGAGAACCTCTCTTTTCCATGGTTCTACCTCCTAATCAATTAGTTTAATCATTGAGCAAAACTTTTACGACACATTTTTTGACCTTATCACCTTTAGCAGCAAATCTATTGGGCTGATGTGGTTCGTTGGGCAAAAATGCAGCAAAATTCTGCTTGTCCAAATAAAGTGGATAGAGCTGCTCACAAATCACAAACCCAATATCCTTCTTTTTATCATACGATTCTCTTACTTCTTTTACTCTTGTGCCATATTGAATGACTTCATGCCCTTCCAAGAGAAAATGCAAATCCAGATAAGCTTGATGAAATTCACATTCATCTGTCACTTCGGAACTCAATTCATTTTCCTGCACAAACAGAAAGGATTTTTCTCCGTCAATCTCATACCGTCCCAACTCACAATCGTTTAAATCGTGAGTCAGGAGATAATCAATGGCACAATCCAAATTCTCATAGATACCTTTGTAGTGGGCGAGATTTTCCAATTCATCGAAAATCATTTGGTCAGCCTCCTTATCCTTTCACAGCTCCCATAGTAATACCTTGCGTGAAGGATTTTTGGAAGACAAGAAAGACGGTTACAATCGGAACAGCTGCCATAGCAGCACCAGCCATAATCAAACCGTAGTTGGTCGCCATTTCCGCCTGCATCGTTGCTACCCCTAGTGAAATCGTTAGATTCTGCCGCGATGTCAGCATGACCAATTGCATAAAGTAATCATTCCATGTATTGATAAAGGTAAAAATGGCAAGGGCAGCAAAACCTGGTTTTACAATTGGAAAAGCTACATTCCAAAAAGTCCGAATTTCACCACAGCCATCAATCTTAGCAGATTCCAACAATTCCGTTGGGATATTTTCACTAAATTGCTTCATGAGGAAAACCCCAAAAGGCCAACCGACAAGAGGCAAAATAACTGCAGCTAGTGTATCATGAATTCCCATAAAATTGACAATACGAACCAGAGGAACCAGCACAACTTGCTTAGGCAGAGCCATGGCAGCGATAAAAGTTGCAAAAAGGATTCGTTGACCATAAAAGCGTTTCTTCGCTAAAACATAACCTGCTAAGGAAGATGTGATACAAACCAAAAACATCGTTGCTAGTGAAATAAAGACACTATTCCACATCCATTGCAGGGCTGGGTTTTGCACCATCAGCTGTTGGAAATTTTCTAATGTTGGCATCTTAGGCCACCATTGAGGTGGAATGACAATCGTATCTGGCTGCGATTTGAAAGCCCCTGTTAAAATCCAATAGAAAGGAAAAACAAAGAGAACGGTCAACACCAAGAGAATAATCGTTGAAATTACCGTAAAGGCACTCATTTTTTTCTGTTTCATCTTGTCTCTCCTTTCTTTAATATTCGACGTCATTTCCAAGAATCTTGAATTGGGCAAAGCTAATCAAAGCAATCATGACAGCTAAAAATACCCCCATGGTATTGGCATAACCATATTCAGATAACTTGAAGGCTTTTTCATACAGGTAATACATCAATGTACTGGTTGAATAGTTTGGCCCTCCAGATGTCAATAGCTGAATCAAGGCAAAACATTGGAAAGAATTGATTGTTGTAATGATCGCAATATACAGAGTTGTTGGCAAAAGACTTGACCATTTAATCTTCCAGAAAACTTGCAGTTCTGTCGCTCCATCAACACGCGCAGCTTCTACCAATGAATTGTCAATATTTCCCATAGCAGCAATATAGAGAATAATAGGCTGCCCGACAGAAGTTGTCAGCAAAATCACAATAATCGCCATCAACGCCCAATGCTTATCACCCAGCCAAGAAATATTCTGGTTGATAACATGACCTGATTTCAGTACGAAATTCAAAATCCCTGACAGTGGGTCGTAAATCCATTTCCATACAACCGTTACAGCTACACTCCCTGTCACCACTGGCAGGAAGAAGACGAACCGATAAAATGACCGTGCAATCGCATTCTGACTATAGGTTTGAGAAGCCACAAACAAAGAGAACAACACAACAATTGGTACCGAACCAATAACAATAATCACCGTATTAATGAGAGATTTAATAAAGACTGGATCTTTAAACATTCGTGAGTAATTGTCCAATCCAACGAATGAAAAGGATGTCATAGAATAATTAAAGAAACTCGTTACAAATCCCATCACCATCGGTGCCAATACAAAGACAATAAAGAATAATAGAACTGGTGCCAAAAAAGCATAGGAAATCACCGTTTCTCTCATTCTTATTTTATTCACTTTCACATTCAACACCTCATTTAGCTAGAGGAGATACTGACCTCCTCTTTTTGATAAAAAATTCCCTTTTCCTATTTTATGAAACCAACAACAGAAAAAGGGAAATCGTTACATTATTTATTTTTTACTTTTTTTAATGGTTTCATTTGCTTTTTCTGTAAAGGTCTTCAAAGCAGATTCAACTTTTTCATCGCCATTTGAAACAGATTGCAACATTGGGAACCAGAGTGTTCTCATTTCTGCAAATCCATCAATCGTGTTGTAATATGGTGAATAATATTTTGTCCAAGTGTTGATTGTTTCCATCCGTTTGTCATTATATAATTTTCCAAATGAGGAACGGACTGGGAAGGCACCTGTACGAACAACATTTTTTGGCCCCCACTTTTTATCATCCGCAATAAATTTAACAAACTTTTTAGCAGCTTCTACTTTCTTTTTATCTTTATTGTTAAAGATGCCAAAGCCATTTACAAGGTATTCCAAAGCTGGTTTGCCATTGTCTGACGGGAATGGTACTTCAACAACTTCAACGCCACTTGCCTTCAACAATTTTGCTTGGATACCATTTTGCGCAGGTGCCCAAAGAACAGTATAAGAAGTTTGCCCATTCACAAAGTTTTGAATATCTGCTCCACCATCGAATTGAGAGCCGTTTGTCATCAAACCATCTTTAATCCAGCTCACTACTTTGTTCAAACCTTTGACAAAGTTTGGACTGTCCGTTGTATATTTTGTCACCTTATCATCTGTTACAGAACCACCATAAAGATTTGAAATGAAAGCACGTGTACCTTGGTCACCACCTTGACCATTACTGAAGAGTGAGCCAGGAGTATACCCTTTAGCTTTCAATGCTTTTAATACTTTTTCAAAGTCAGCAGTTGTCCAGCCCTCTTTAACAAGGTCTAACACACCAGCTTCTTTCAGCATTTTCTTGTTCAATGCCATATAAAATGGCGCAGAGCTAATTGGATACATATAGGCTTTGTCACCAGCTTTGCTGGCCTGAATGATTTGATTGTTGTTAACATCTTTGACGAAGTCATCAGTAAAGAGATCATTCAATTCTGCCAATTTACCATTTTTACCATATTGAATAATCCGTCCTGGTGCGTCAAACAGCACATCTGGCGCTGTTCCTGCTTCAATAGCTGTTGTGATTTTTTCTGGACCAGATTTGAAGTCAATAGTTTCTAATTTCACTTTAATATCTGGATTAGCTTTTTCAAATGCTTTGATAATTTCTTTTTCATACGTACCAACACCATCGCTGGCCTTTTTTTGCGTGAAGACTGGGAAAGCCCACCAAGTAATCTCTGTCTTGCCAGAGGAATTTCCTGAATCAGCTGATTTGTTTGAACCACCTGAATTTCCACATGCTGCCAAAGATAAAATTGCAGCTCCTGCAACTAACGAACAAAGTATTTTCTTCATCCTCATATTGTTTCTCCTTTTATTGTCATCCTTTTTAGGATAAAATTGTTCCTACTTTTCACTTACTGCTGCAACAAAACGCTCTGTGATTTCTTTGGGACGCGTAATGGCACCACCCACTACAATTCCTCTAACACCTAGGTCATGAATGGTTTTGGCTTCACTCGGATAATGGATTTTTCCTTCCGCAATGACATCCAAACCTGCATCACATAAATTTTTTACTAAGTCAAAATTCGGTCCCTCGCATTGCAAACTATAAGAGGTGTAACCTGACAATGTTGTACCCACAAAATCCACACCTGCTTCTGCTGCAGCCACACCCTCTTCAAAGATACTCACATCTGCCATGAGCAATTGATGAGGATATTTTTCCTTCACTTGCTTGATAAAATCCGCAATCTTTAAACCGTCAAAACGTTCCCGCTTTGTACAATCAAAAGCAATTACTTCAATATCCAGAGATGCTAGTTCATCAATTTCTCGCATCGTTGCGGTAATAAATGGCTCTTGAGGTGGATAATCTCGCTTGATAATGCCGATGATTGGCAGCGAAGTAACCTCTTTAATTTCCTTAATATCCCGAACACTATTAGCTCGAATGCCAACAGCTCCTCCTTGTTCAGCCGCTTTTACCAAAAGGGGAATAACTCCACCTGCTTCAGTATATAGCGGTTCGTGTGGCAAGGCTTGACAGGAAACAATGATGCCATCTTTTATTTTGGCAATCAGCTCGTCTTTTGTCATTTGTGCCATAGGTAGCCTTCTCCTTTGCTATTGTAGATCAGTTTTTAAAGCGCTTTCAATCTTACGGTACTATTATAGCTGTTTTTCTAAACGCTTTCAATAACATCCGATATTTAGGTTCTAATTTCTGATAATGCTCACTTTTCTCTTAAATCTTGAAAGTAGTTTCAGAGAGATAATCATTTTAACATGATACTATCATTATCGCACATTGCCTCTGAGGCACGCAAAAGACTACATCTCTGCGAGCGCTATCTACCACATCGTCACAAGCTTTCCCCCAAGAATTTTCCAGAATGGAGACCTTATAATAGAATTAGCAAGGGGGAACGCTTTTTTCAGGAGTATCAGCCAGAGTCGCTTTTGAATAAAAGTTTAAAAGTTTCTCAGTGCTGGTGTTCTTTGCGATATTGTCCTGGCGTCCGTCTAAATTTCTTTTTAAAAAGTCCGTTGAAGTGTTTTATAATATTTTATGCCACGCGACTCCTCACAAAAGATTATCAGTCAATATTTGCCAATTTTATTTTACGAACGAACCAGAGGTAGGGGACATATTGGGCAAGCATAAAAATTGAAAACGTAAATAAGCTACCGAAAATTTCATCGGTAGCTTATTTTTATGATAAATCAGTGCTTAAAACAATTCTTTGTAAAGAGCAATCGTTTCTTCTAGGGTTGGCATAAATGGATTTCCTGGTGCACAAGCATCAATGAGTGCATTTTTAGAAAGGTATTCAAAGTCAAATTCCTCTTCTTTAATGTCCAGTTCTGTCAATTTTTTCGGAATACCCACAGTTGCTGATAATTTTTCAATTTCAGAAATGGCATAATCAGCGCATTCTTTATCACTTTTGCCTTCCGTATGGAGACCAAGAGCTTTTGCAACATTTCGGAATGCTTCTGGCACACGTTTTGCATTTTCACGCTCTACAACCGGTAAAAGCATGGCACAACAAACACCGTGAGGAAGATTGTAAACTGCTCCAAGTTGATGAGCCATAGAATGTACATAACCTAGCCCAGCATTATTAAAGGCCATACCACCTAGGAAAATCGCATTAACCATCGCTTCGCGTGCTTCAATGTCATGGCCATTTTCAACAGCACATGGCAAAAATTCTTTAATTAACTCAATTGCACCAATAGATAATTTTTTCGTTACATTGTATGCACCTGGTGTTACCAAAGCTTCAACCGCATGTGTAAGGGCATCCATACCCGTTGCAGCCGTCAAAGCTTTTGGTTTTGAAATCATCAATTCTGGATCATTTACTGACAGGAGTGCAAGGCTATTCTTGTCAACCATAACCATTTTCACTTTACGCTCTTCATCAGTAATAACATAGTTAATCGTGATTTCAGCTGATGTTCCTGCCGTCGTATTGATTGCTACAACCGGCAAGCCTTTTTCCTTTGATTTGTGAACACCTTCGTAATCTTGCGGACGCCCACCATTCGTTGCAAGAATTGAAATACTACTTGCAGCATCTTGCGGCGAACCACCACCAAGTGAAATAATAAAATCACAATTATTATCTCGCAAAACAGCTAAACCATCTTCAACATTTTTAACAGTTGGATTCGGATCAACATCACTAAAAACGACATACTCAATGCCTTCCTTATCAAGTGGTGCAGTTACCTTAGGTAAAATGTCACTACTTGCAATATAATGGTCTGTCACCAAGAGAGCTTTCTTATACCCCAACTCTTTGATATGACCACCTATTTCATTAATCACACCACAACCAATAAGATTAACTGATGGAACATAAAATACTGACATTATATGTCCTCCTTATTTTTTATAAATATCATCTATTTTAGAAACCGCTTACACAGCTATATTATAACACTCATAATGCTTTTTGCAACATCAACTTTTCATTATTTTAGTATCAAATTTACAGATTCAAAACTTATCAGTCTATTATGATATTTTAAGGCAAAGAGAAGTATAAGATTTTCTGTATACACAATGACATCGTCCCTATCAAATACCAACAATTGAAACATGACCGCCCTCCTTTTTTCACAACTAGTTTACAGGAAAACGCATACAATATTAAGCGAGAGAAAGGACACTCTCTCCAAATAGAAAAATCTCCCTACAAAAGCAGGGAGATAGTTACTGATAAACTGATTTATGTCTAAAAATCTGAATACATTGTCTGTACAATGACGAACGATTCAAATTAGAACAAACTTTACTGTCTATTTACGATGTCCTGGACGTTCTGCATAGCCATAGTAGGCATCAGCCATAATTTCTTCCATGTCAGTAACTATTGGCAAGCGTGGATTTGCTGGTGAACATTGGTCTTCATAAGCAAGAACGGCAATATCATGTAAGCTATCTTTCCAAGTTTTTTCATCAATACCTTGATCTTTAAAGTTCATCTTGATACCAACCGCTACACCAAGGTCATAAACAGCTTTGGCATACGCTTCAACCGCTTCTTCTGGTGTTGAGCAAGGAAGACCTAGCATACGAGCAATATCTTGGAATTTTTCATCAGCTTTCCAGTAATTGTACTTAGGCCATGTTGTAGTTTTAGATGGACGAGTTCCATTGTAACGGATAACATAAGGAAGTAAAATAGCATTTGTACGTCCGTGAATGGTGTGGTGAACAGCACCAATCTTATGCGCCATTGAGTGACTCATCCCAAGAAAGGCATTTGCAAAGGCCATACCAGCCATTGTAGAGGCATTGTGCATCTTTTCACGGGCTTCTGGGTCAGCCGTTTTTACAGATTTTTCCAAGTATTTGAAGACTAACTTGATAGTTTGAAGAGCAATACCATCTGTATAGTCATTGGCAAAGTTAGAAGTATAAGCTTCAGTTGCGTGTGTCAAGACATCCATACCTGTGTCAGCAGCAATAAATGCTGGAACAGATTCTACCAAAGCAGGATCAACAATTGCAATGGTTGGTGTCAATGCATAGTCAGTGATAGGGTATTTACGATTATTTGCCTTATCAGAGATAACTGCAAACGGTGTTACTTCTGAACCTGTACCAGATGTTGTTGGAATACCAATATACTGTGCTTTCTTACCAAGTGATGGGAATTTGAAGGCACGTTTGCGGATATCCATGAATTTTTGAACGAGGTCACCAAAGTCAACGTCTGGCTGTTCATAGAACATCCACATACCTTTAGCCGCATCCATTGGTGAGCCACCACCAAGGGCAATGATAGTGTCTGGTTCAAACGAGCGCATTACTTCAACACCACGACGAACTGTTGTGATATCTGGATCTGGTTCAACATCTGAAAAGACTTGAATCGTGACTTTGTTTTTACGAAGATTCAACTGGTCAATCACACGTTGTACAAAACCTAGTTTTTCAATTGATTTATCGGTAACAATCATGACACGTTCGATACCTTCGCAAGTTTGAAGGTATTGGATTGAGTTACGTTCGAAGTAGATTTTTGAAGGAACTTTAAACCATTGCATATTATTTCTACGTTTTCCTACTTTCTTGATGTTAAGAAGGTTGATAGCTGATACGTTATCACCAACTGAGTTGTGTCCGTATGAACCACATCCAAGTGTTAATGATGGAATGAAGGCGTTGTATACATCACCGATACCACCAAAGGTAGATGGAGAGTTCCAGATAATACGCATTGCTTTTATTTCCGTACCGAAACGTTTTGCAAGAGCTTCGTCTTTTGTATGGATAGCAGCTGAGTGTCCTAGACCATTAAATTCAACCATTTGACGAGCTTTTTTAAGTCCATCTTCAGTATCTTCAGCTTTCAAAACTGCAATAACAGGTGATAATTTTTCACGAGTCAATGGTTCTTTAATTCCAACTTCTGCACATTCAGCGGCCAAGATATTCGTACCTTCTGGTACTTTGAATCCTGCTTGCTCAGCAATCCACGTAGCTGGTTTACCAACAATATTTGGGTTCAATTTTGCACCAGCGCAGTTCTTGCTGTTAGCTTTTGCACCAAAACAGAATTCTTCCAAAAGCGCTTTTTCTTTCTTGTTGACAAAGTAAGTATGGTAAGATTTGAATTCTTCTACAAATTCATCATAGATTTCTTTATCAATGATCACGGCTTGCTCAGATGCACAGACCATACCATTATCAAATGATTTGGACATCACGATATCATGTGCTGCTTGGCGGATATTTGCTGATTTTTCAACGTAAGCTGGAACGTTACCAGCACCAACTCCAAGAGCAGGTTTGCCGCATGAATAGGCAGCTTTTACCATGGCGTTCCCACCAGTCGCAAGGATTGTTGCAATCCCTTCGTGGTTCATCAAAGCTGTTGTTGCTTCCATAGATGACTGTGTAATCCATTGAACACAGTTTTCAGGTGCACCTGCTGCAATCGCTGCATCACGTACGATTTGTGCCGCATGAGCAGAAGATTCTTGAGCAGATGGGTGGAAAGCAAAGATAATTGGATTCCGCGTTTTCAACGAAATCAATGATTTAAAAATCGCTGTTGAAGTTGGGTTGGTCGTTGGAGTGATTCCGCAGATTACTCCGACCGGTTCAGCAATTTTCGTTAAACCTGTAATAGGATCATCTTCAATCACACCAACAGTTTTAACACCACGCATATTGTTAACAACATGTTCGCAGGCAAAAAGGTTTTTTGTTGCTTTGTCTTCAAAGACACCGCGACCTGTTTCTTTAACAGCATGTTCTGCTAAGATACCATGTGCATCAAGAGCAGCAACTGAAGCTTTTGCAACAATGTAGTCTACTTGTTCTTGATTTAATTTTCTCATTTCTTCCAGAGCAACTAGCCCTTTTTGAACGAGTTCGTCAACATGCTTTTCAGCAGCTAACTTTTTTTCTTCGGGAGTTAATGTTTTTTTATCAGCCATGTGTTCCTCCAATGGTTTTTAGGATTTTTATAAACCCTTTGTTAAATTTTTCACAAGATTATTATACCTTATTTTTTTTCTCTTGTAAACAGTTTCATGCAAACTTCACAAACTTTTTCTTTTATATTGTGAAGTTATTTCAAAACATGAGTTTTCTATTATATTTAAAAACATTGTTTGTGAATTTTAAAACATAAAATTATATATTTCACATACTTTTTCAAGATTTCCTAAAACAAAAGTTATGTAAAAAAGAGCATTTTTGCCATGTATTCCTCCACCCTCGTTCTACCCTACTATCCTTTTTACAGTACACAAAAGTCATGAATCGCAAAGCAATCCATGACTTCTAATTATTTACTACTATTTCTTCACCGTTCCTTTTTTCACAGCTTCATCAATGGCTTGTTTAACGGTTTGTGCATAGAGCTCACCGCCCTTGGTGATTGTTGTTGTCTCCGAGCCAAAGTGCACATAGTCAGTTCCGTACCAAATTTCTGGGTGTTCGATAGCAGTTTGATACCAATCCGCTACAAATACATAATCGTATTTTTTCACCAATTCCAACTCATACTGACGTGTTTTGACTGCCAAGCTAGAAGCGTTATGTGCTGTGCGACCATCATACGGCGTCACTAAAACCAAACGATGTCCTTTTGGTAATTTCTCAATAAATTGATTGAGCAAACTTTCGTAGTTATCAACCGTATTGGTTCCCAAGGCTAAGACGACTGTCTCCAGAAGCACCTTGTTTGAAATATCAGTTTGATAGACTTGCAAGCCCGATTCTAAGTTTCGACTGACCGCTGCATCCACTTGAATTCCCGGCATAGCCTGCTTGAGCCATTCACTTGCTCGCAAAGCTACCGAATCTCCGATAACGGTCGTACCCTTTGCTACATTGTATTGACTGGCACTCACATTATCAGCTTGGGTACGAGTGATCTGCATTTTACTGTCAGCTTGATTTAACCCATTGACGAGCAAATTTTCTTCAAAAGCACCAATTTTCGGAGCAGTCACAATCATGACCAAAGCGACCAGTGTTAATGGAATCAAACTATAAAATACAGGTGTTGTGATTTGCTTGATGTCCATCTTCAAGCCAAATACTTTTGGCTCTCTACCTGCTAATGTCGGCTCCAATAGATAGAAAGAGAAAGCCGCCAAAGCAAAAGAAAGCACGGTTGTTAATAGAACTGCCCATCCATTGCTCATCAATTGGGAAAAGATGATGTAAAACGGCCAATGGAACAAATACACACCATAGCTCGTATCTGCAATAAATGTGATAACGGGCGGCTCATCAACATGTGGCGTCTTCTCATGGAGCACACGTGTTGCCAAAATCATCACCACCGAAAATACCGTTGCAAGAAGAAAACCAAACAGATAAGTCAATAAATTATCAAATCTCAGGAGGAACGTTAATAACAGCAAAGCTGCAAAACTACCACCAAGTAGATAAAAGGTCTTTTTCAAATCAAGCGCCTGCTCCATTTTACGAAAAGGTGCTCCCAAATCACTCACACCCGAAAGTGTCGCTAAAATACTTCCTGCAAAAAACGGGAAGATATGCGTGAAACTTGAAAAGTAAATCACAGAAAAGTTTGAAGAGAAGAAACTTCTGACAAACATAGAGAGAAAACTAATCAAGAACAAAGCAGATGATAAAAGAAAGATAATACCACGAAATTGCCCAATGGTTTTACTTTTCTTCGCTAAATACCATGTTGCCAAGCCCCACAAGATATAGTAGTGCATCTCCAAAGCCAAGCTCCATGTGTGCACAAAGAGATGTTGGATAAATTGACTCTCGTAATTTCCACCAGACAAAATTTCATAAAAATTTGTCACAAAGCCGAGCACAGCAGCGATTTGCGTCCCAATACCAGCCACAAAATCCTTCCGAATCAACAGGGTAAAGGGCATGACAATCAAAATCATAAAGACAAGCGGTGGCACAATCCGATAAAAGCGACGTCTCAAGAATCCTTTAACATCAATGTCTTTGTCTCTGGCAAATTCATCAATCAAGAGAGATGTAATCAAAAAGCCTGAGAAAGTGAAGAAAATATCCACACCAATAAAACCGCCAGGAAAAGCTTTCTGGAAGAAATGGTAGAGCAGGACTAGAAGTAACCCTGTAATCCTCACTAATGAAAACCATTTAACGCGCATTTTGATAAATCCCCTGTTTAAACTTTCCCTTGTAGACAACATTATTTTCTGTTGTTAATTTGCCTTGACCATCTGCTTGACCATTTACAAAATTTCCTTCATACTTCCAGCCAGCTTTAGCTGTAAAAGTTCCTTTCCCATTGAAAGTTCCATTTTTAAAATAGCCTTTATAAACATCACCATTCTTAAAAGTCAATGTTCCTTGACCATTCATTTTACCACGGACGAGACTGCCATTATATTTGATTGTTCCTTTATCCAAGGTCAATGCCCCTTGACTGGGAATACCTGATGTAAAAGCCACCATCGCTGATAGGACAATAACCGTTACTGCTAGCAATTCCAAGTTATGCCTTGTAAGATAAATTTTGTACTTTTCGTAAAATTCTTTTAATGCGTCCATTCTCTCCACTAATCTTCGCTCTTTATGCGCTCAATCCATTTCTGACAGCCTGCCAAGACAAGCTGATAAGTTTCATCAAAATCACCTGTGTACCAAGGATCTGGCACACTTCTCTCTTCAAATTGAAATACTTTCTCCAGATATTTTCCCGGTGCGATTTTCCTCAAATCTTGAAAATTGGATTCGTCCATTCCTATAATATAATCAAAGTCTACAAAATCCTGCTGTGAAATTTGTTGAGAAGTTTTGCTTTGGTCGTAAGGAATGGCATATTTCTTAAAAATCGCCTGCGTTCCCGAATGGATTGGATTACCATGCTCCCAATCAGAAGTCGCACGACTTTCAACATAAACACCATCTGTCAAATCTTTCATCACAAATTCTGCCATTGGACTGCGACAGATATTTCCCAAGCAAACAAACACAATTTTTTTCATAGCATAGACCTCTTTACTATTATAACAAAATCTAAAAAAATAGGAATTTAAACCCCTGAGAATTTTTGAATTCTTTTAAAAACACAAAAGCCGCCGATTGGGCGACTCTTATAGGGAGATTATTATGAAAAAGAAAAGTTTTTAGGAGTTCAAGTTAAGCTCTTCTCAACTTGTGATTATAGTATACCGATATTGACTTAAATTTTTCTTAAAGATTTTACTATTTTTGAGAAATTTTAAAGAAATTCAATTTGAAGATTGTTCCACTTCTTCTGCCAATTCTTTTTGCTCAGTCGTTGTTCATAAAGAGCTTTTCTCGCTGGATCTGTTAAGAAATGCGGAGTCGGCTGAACACGAAAATGGAGAATGTCGTCTAAGCCATAAGGCGCAAAGAGTTCCAGCTGTCTATTATCCAACAAACGTAAACCCACAGCTGTACAGCGCTCTGGATATTTACTCATGGCATCTTGCGAGCTAGTATAAGATTGGGTATTTGGACTGTAGATATGCATATAGACTTGATTATTGACTTCCCAATGGTAATGTGGAAATTCTCGCTTGAGTCGATTTTCAATATTGAGCGTTTCCTCGTAAGAAATATCTGGGTCAAAGAAGATTACATCCACATCCGTCTCCGTATCAAAGCCGGGCTTGTCCGACAGAATATTCCAGATGACATTTCGTACTGAACCAGCACAAAGCCAGCTGTCTTTCAATTGCAAGTCATAGATAATCTGTAAGATAGTCATCATATCTCGGTCTGATGAAAACGCATGTAAAATCTCTTTTTCAGATAGCATGTTATTTCTCCAAATATTCATAACCCAAATGCTCGTAAGCCTTACGGGTTGCCACGCGCCCTGTTCGAGTTCGCATAACAAAGCCTTTCTGGATCAAATAAGGCTCATACATATCTTCGACCGTTTCTTGCTCTTCTGCGATATTGATAGACAGAGTCCCCAGACCAACTGGCCCGCCACCATACACTTCAATCATGGTCTTGAGAATCTTCTGATCCACATAATCTAGACCTTCCTGATCCACATCCAGCATCGTCAGGGCTTGATCAGTAATTTGGTCATCAATTAGTCCGTTGCCCATAATCTGAGCAAAATCTCGTACACGTTTAAGAAGCCGATTGGCAATCCGAGGCGTGCCTCGGCTACGCAGAGCTAATTCTTCAGCTGCTTCATGCGTAATCTCCATTTCAAAGATGTCTGCCGTCCGCTCCACAATCTCCGTCAAATCTGCTTCTGCATAATATTCCATGTGACCAGTAATGCCAAAACGAGCCCGTAAAGGATTGGACAGCATACCAGCTCTGGTCGTAGCGCCAATCAAGGTAAACGGTGGCAAATCCAAGTGAACACTACGACCGGTCTCGCCAGAGCCAATCATAATATCAATGTAAAAGTCCTCCATAGCGCTATAGAGCACCTCTTCAACAGACATAGGCAAGCGGTGAATCTCATCAATAAAGAGAACATCTCCCGGCTCCAAATCGTTCAAGATTGCCACCAAATCGCCCGCTTTCTCAACAACTGGACCCGAAGTTTGCTTGAGATTGACTCC
The DNA here is from genome assembly GCF_001812815.1 of Streptococcus sp. HMSC073A12. Taxonomy (NCBI): domain Bacteria; kingdom Bacillati; phylum Bacillota; class Bacilli; order Lactobacillales; family Streptococcaceae; genus Streptococcus; species Streptococcus sp. HMSC073A12. The sequence goes on from NZ_KV810540.1 coordinate 36,221, forward strand.
CAGTTCATTGGCAATGACAAAAGCCATAGTGGTTTTTCCCAACCCTGGAGGTCCAAAAAGCAACGTGTGATCTAGCGCTTCATCTCGCATTTTAGCTGCCTCAATGAAAATTTTCAGCTGATTTTTGACCTTGTCTTGCCCAATATATTCTTGTAAATACTGGGGACGCAATGTGCGCTCTACGAGCTCCTCGTCTCCCATCAATTCATTATCCAAAATTCTACTCATAAATACTATTATAGCAAAAAATCAGGTTGGTAAGCTGGTTTAACCTTAGATTTTACAAATAGAAATCGAAGGGAATGAGATTATGATGATATTTGATGATACTAAATGTCTTAATCAAAAACGACAGAAAAATGTACTGCCGTTTTTAATATTCATTTTCATTTGCTTGTTGCATGATAAATGGTTGTGCTGGTAAAAACCTCACCTGCTTTCAAGATAACATCAGCCTTCAGGTCGCTGTGAATGGCATCTGGTAGGGCTTGGGTTTCAAGAGCCAAGCCATTGTGTTGAATCATGGATTGTCCATTTAAAATGACTGTATCATCTACAAAGTTTGCTGAGTAAGTCACTAGGCATGGCGCACTTGTTTTAAATGTCAAAAGGCGACCGGATTTAGGATCGTACAAGGAACCTGCTTCTTTCTCTCCTTTTTTCAATGCAAACGGATGATCCAAGCCAGACACAATCTGAATCTGCTCATCTTGATTGGCAAAAATATCCTTAAAAGCTACACCTTTTATTAGATCTTTGACAAACCCCCGCTCTGAATCTGGCATTTTAGCAGGCACGCCGTCCGGTGCGATTGGAAATACACCTAAGGTATTCAACTGCAAGATACAGTTATCAATTGGTTGGCTGAAATCACCTGATAAGTTGAAGTAACTGTGATTGGTTGGATTGACCAAGGTATCTTTGTCCGTCTGAACTTGGTAAGAAATCTCTAACTCACCTAGTTCCGTTAAAGTATAAGAAACCCAGACTTTCAGATTTCCCGGAAAACCACCCGTTCCATCTGCACGTTCGGTATAGAAAGTGACGCCTTCATTTGTGACTTCCTCAACTTGAAAAATAGCACTATCCCAGCCAGTAGAACCGCTATGATTGCAATTTTCTGCGTTGTTGACTTCTAACTGATAGGTTTCGCCATTTAGCTCAAACTGTGCTTTTGCAATCCGTCCTGCAACCGGTCCGACGCTTGCACCATATTTAGGGCTGTTGCCTACATAGGCATCAAAATGATTAAACCCCACCACGATATTTGCAAATTCATGATTTTTGTCCGGAGTGGCATACTCTAAGACAGTCGCACCATAAGTCATGACTTTCAAACGATAGCCCAAATCATTTTCAAATGTATAAGAGACAATATTTTGCCCTTGAAATGTTCCAAAAATAGCTTCTTGATAAGATTTCATACAACTTTCCTTGTTTTTATTACAAATTTAGGTTTGCCTATTTTAAATTTTTAGTTTTTCCGTCCACGAAACAGCTGTTTCACGTAAAACACGATTCAAGTCTTCAATATTTTGACGCCCCGCTTCATCTAGCCAAGCTTTAGCTGCATCTGTTCCTTGATCTGCAAAGACCGTAACTGCGTCTTTCCAAGTCGCACGTCCGCAAAGGACACCGTTAAATTGAGAACCCGCTTCATGCGCCACTTTGAGCGTTTTCTGGAAAAGCTCTACGCTAACTCCAGCACTCAGGAAAATAAAGGGCAGATGAGTTGCATCAGACTGCTCTTTGAAAAATGTCTTGGCTTCTGCGAGGTTGTAGACAGCTTCAACTCCGCCTTTCGTAAACCCTTCGACAAAATTCATATTGACCGGTACTTCCACTTTCAAAACATCAACATTGTAGCGCGGATTTGAAAAGAGTTTCATGGCTTCATTGACCTTTTGCGGTTTTACTTTCGCATAATCTGCATCTACTACATTATCACGCTTTGCATCATACGTCAATATTTCAAGGAAATAAGGAATGTTTTCTGCCACACATTCACTTCCTACGCGCTCTACCCAGGCTTGCTTGATGTCGTTGATTTCAGGCTTATCATCTACATCATAGTAAATCAAAACCTTGACCGCATCAGCGCCCAACTCTTTCATGCGTTTGGCTGACCAATTTGGTAGCAAGTCTGGCAAGCGACCTTCTGTTGTCGCATCATAGCCTGTTTTTTCATAAGCAACAATAAGACCGCATTCTGGCGCACGTAATTTGGTAGCAGGTACACCGAATTCTGGATCCAAAAGGATAGAAGTAGCATACGGAGTCAACTGACTGGAAATCAATTGTTTAAATTCAATGAGCGCTTCATTTCCTGATACAGCATGTGCGCCACTTGCCAGCATTTTTTTCAACGAACCTCTCTGGTCAATCGCCAAAGCCCCAATAATGCCATTTTCATATGAAAGATTCTTTAAGTGTGCTAATTTTTCGTGACTAATCTTTAATTTTTCCATGGGTTCCTTCCTATTCTTTATCAAATGAGTGAATGATGACGCCTTGTACAACACGGTTGACGGTGCCTGTCGGAGACGGTGTGTCTGGACGATTGTTCACTTTGAGGGCTGTCAACAAGGCAAATAATTGACCATAAACAATATAAAGGAATACGCGATAAACATCATCTGCTAGCTGTTGACTAGAAAAAATGACTTGTTCAACATTTTCCAAATCTTCTTTTTGATCTGTCAATAGAATCACCTTGCGGGCAATCTCATCTCCGGCTACTTCTCGTACTAAGTCAAGGTCGTATAATTTGGTGTAGGAATCTGTCGAGCCAAACACCACAACGACCGTTTCTTCATTCACTAACGATTTTGGACCGTGACGGAATCCGACTGGGCTTTCATACATCGTCGCCACTTGTCCTGCGGTCAATTCCAAAATTTTCAGCTGGGCTTCATGCGCTAAGCCAAAGAAAGGACCTGCTCCCAGATAAATGACACGATTGTAATCCAAGGAAACCATCTTTTGAATGGCTTCTGCCGAGTCTAACATTTCTTGGCTCAAGGCTATCAAAGTAGAAACTTTTTCGGCTTTTGCAGCTAAATCTGCTTTGTCAAAGACGAGCAAGGCTGTCAACATCATAGACGTAAAGCTAGAAGTCATGGCAAAGCCAACATCATTTGACGGTGCAGGTTGGAGCAAGAGCAAATTGCGTTCGTCACCGTGTGCTTGCTGGGCTAATTTACCTTCTTCGGCACATGTAATCGTGATTTGGTAAAGTTCCTCAACTATGTCTTTTGCCAAGTCAACTGCCGCAACACTCTCTGGTGAATTGCCGCTACGAGCAAAGGAAACCAAAATGGTCGTCACTTCCTTGTGCAGATAAGCAAGCGGATTAGCGACAATATCTGTCGTTGCAATGGCATTAAAGTTCCACTTGCGTTCATCGTAAATCTTTCTGAAATAAGGCAAAAGGGTATCTCCGACATAGGCTGATGTCCCAGCCCCTGTCAAAATAACCTTGATATAATCATACTTTTCATCAATATTATTCAGAAAAACAGCAATCTCATCAGCTTGCACTTTATAATTTTCAAAAGCCGTCTGCCAAACTTGCGGCTGTTGATAGATTTCCCGTGTGGTGATTTCCGCACCTAATTCAATTAAGTCTTCCTTTGTATAATCTAGCATGGGTCTCCTTTCTGCTTTGCAATGCTAACTAAAAGAAAGGGAGCGGGAAAATGATGATTTTAAAGAAATCCATTTTCTTGCCCCAGCCCCCTTAGTTATACAGATTGCTCATTGGAGCAATTCAAGCAAGGACGTGTTTTTCAGCGACTATTAGCTGGACACTCCTTTATTCATCTTCGTCATCGTTCATTTCTGCTAATACATCATTGACTTTCACGATGTATTTGTTCGCTTTTTCGATATATTTTGCTTCTACGCCAATCAGGGCAGAATTGATAAATTCAATCACCATTGGCATATTCATCCCTGCATAAAGTTCAATTTGGAGTCCTTCCAAAATCAGACGGCTAACGACATTGCAAGGTGTTCCACCAAGCAGGTCGGCAAAGACGATATAATCATCTAAATCTTTTACAGTCGCTAAAAATTTAGCCGTAAAGTCGTCTATTCCTTCTTTCGGAAGTAAGGGAACTGTATGAACGAAGTCCAGTGGCCCCATAATCATTTCGGTGCTTTTTTTCAATTCTTCACAAAAGCGACCGTGACTGACCAATACAAGTTGTTTTGTCATTTATAGAGAAGCTCCTTTTAAACACCTAAGATTGGTGTATGAGTAAAGTGTGAAAATGCAGAAACACCAATTGCAATAATAATCACGATAAAGATTGCTTTTGTTGAATTCATGCCTTTCTTACCAAGCAGCCAATAAACAAAACCTGTAAACAATGCTGGCACCAAACGTGGGAAGATTTTATCCAATGTTTCTTGAAGATTGAAGGTGACACCACCGAAGCTTTGTGTATAGGTAAACTTAAAGTTAATCATCGTAGCAATCAAGGCCGCCACCATGAAAACACCAAGAACTGTTGCAGCATCTGTGATGGCAGACAATTTGTCCTGCATGGTTGTAACTAATTTCACCCCTTCTTTGTGGGCAAACTCTAATTGTTTCCAACGGAAGACATTGATTGCGATTGTCACAGCTATCCAAAGGAAAATTCCAAGAGGATTGCCTTCAACAGCAAGTCCAGCAGCCAGACCACCCATAATAGCAGGAATAGTAGAACCAAAAATCGCATCGCCAATCGCGGCAAATGGCCCCATTAAACCAGTTTTAATCCCTGTAACGGTATCTTTAGCCGCAACTCCTTCATTTTCTTCAAGTGCTAGGTCAATCCCTGTTACTAAAGTATGGAAAAAGTTAGATGTGTTGAAGAATTGCGTATGTGTCCGCATCATTTCTTTTAATTCTGGCGTACCGTCTCCATATATCTTGCGCAATTGCGGCAAAATCATATAAAGATAGCCTGACGCTTGCATACGCTCGTAGTTCCAACCCCATTGGAAAGTAAAGAGACTACGACGGTTGATTTGTTTAAAATCTTCTTTTGTTAATTTGTAATTAGAGTTCGTCATCGTCAATTTCCCCACTTTCTGATTGTTCTGCAGCAACAGTCACCATTTGTTTATTAGTTGCATTTTTATAATTGATTGTTGCCAAGGCAAAGCCAATAATCGCAATTCCAATCATTGGTAGGCCTTCAAATTTTGCACCACCAAGAGCTGTGGCGATTTGTTTGACAGCTCCTGAAGCAGCTGCCAATGTTGAAATATAATCAAAAACAACTTTCAACATAGCTGTAATGGCAAAACCTAAACCAAGATAATGAAGATTTTTCTTGACTGGAAGGTAACGAAGCAAAATTGCAAAACCGACACCAGGAAGCATTTTACCTGCAAGAATCAATCCGTCTGCAATCCATTGTGCATTATTGGCAAGCCAGTCTGAGAAGGCTTTTACAGCGTCTCCACCGAGCCACAAAGCCAGAAATACTGGAAGGGCACGTGAAAGTCCCCATGGAATAGCACCTAATAAGTAATTGCGTTCAATGCCTTTATAGTCAAATTTTTCAACCGCTGCATCAATACGATGTGCAAAGTAAGTCGTAGAGAACCGTCCAAGGACGTCTGTATAAACTAGCAAGGCTGCTACCGGAACGGCAATAGCTGAAATAGCGAGTTCTGATTTCATACCTGTTGCCACAGAGAATGCTGTTGCAAGAACCGCACCAGAAGTTGCATCAATCCGAGAGGCACCACCGAATGTACCAACCCCAAGCACAACGAGTTGGAGACTACCACCAATAAACAAACCAGTCTTCAAATCTCCCATGACCAGACCAGTGATAAAACCTGCAAAAACAGGGGAGCCAGCTGATGAGTTAATCGTCAACTCATCCAAAATTTGATACGCTGAATACAGCGTCAGTAAGAGAATTTGCCACCATTGTATCATAACAATGACCTCCTAAATTTATTTCAATAATGTCATAAAGTCTTCAACTGGATCATTTGGAACCATTTGAGCTGTTATTGTCACACCTTTTTCATGCAACTTGTTAAATACTACCACGTCTTCATCTACCACGTTAATTGAGCGTGTGATAGAACGCGTTTCAGATGTCTGCGACATATTGCCCACATTGAGCGTTTCGATTGGCACGCCTGCTTCTACTAATTTCAAAAAGCGGTCTGGCTTTCTCGCAACAATGAGCAGGCGTTGGCTATCATATTTGCCGGCTAGAATATTTTCTGCTGCTTTTGCAACTGGTAAAACACTCAATTTCACACCAGCTGGTGTCGCCAATTTCAAGCCGCTTTTTTCAATAGCATTTTCTGCTACTTCATCATCTACTACCATGATACGTGAGATGTTTAATTTTGTAGTCCAAAGATTGGCTACTTGCCCATGGATCAAACGTCCATCAATCCGATTCCCTACAATTGTCATAATTTTGCCCCCTTTATTGTTTTAAATGTAGGTTTGTGAACTAAATGAATAAATTCGCTGTATTTCCCTTCAGTTTCAAAAATAATGATACGATTTTTTCCGATAGTTAAGAGACCATGTGGAATATACAGCGATAAGGTCGGTCCGACATCCCAGAAGCGACCGATATTGACACCATTGACAAAGACGATTCCTTTGCCAAAGTGGGTCAACTCCAGATAAGTATCTTTAAGCGCTTTCAATTCAACGTCAAACGCATAGAAAGCTGGCTGATTTTCATGCCATTCTTTCGTAAAATCAATTTTTTCTGGATTTTTCAACTCTAATGGATACTGTTTCCAATGGAGCATAAAATGAAGATCTTTGCAAACTCCTGTGCGAATACCTTTATGCTGGCTTTCTGTCAAAAGTTTATGCCCATAGTTAACACGCCCCATGTTCTCCATCAAAATATCCAATAGATGTGTTGACTGTTTCTGCTGCGAAACTAAGATGTCTTCACCAATTTCTTTCTGGTACTGAGTTTTGATACGGTTTCCATCTACAAAAAGTTGCATCCGATCACGCCCATTGATGACACGAATCCGTTCCTCGTCCGCATCCCATTCCGCTTCTGTACGATAGAGTAGATAGCCAACATTTTGTCCCAGCTCCTCCATGTTCATAGGGTACAGACTTTCGATTGGCTGCGCTACATCTTCTAAGGTTTCAAATAAACTAACTTTCTCACTAAGCGGAATATCCTTTAACTCAAACGATTCTTTTACCAAAGGTTCCATTTGTGGATATTCTGGATAATATTTTTTTAACATTCGCTGAATAGCAAAGTATTTAGGCGTTGGGGTTCCTTGTTCATCAAGGAGAGCTTCATAATCATAAGACGTCACTTGTGGCAGGTCAATGCTTCCTCGCGCTGAACAGCCATTCATGAAACCAAAATTTGTCCCCCCATGAAACATATAAAGATTGATACTGCCTTGTTGCAAAACTTCGTGAACCGCTTCAGCCAACTCTTCTGGATCTCGTGTGATGACCGGCTCCTTCCAACGATTGAACCAACCGTCCCAAAATTCCATACACATGAGCGGCCACTTCTTGCCATGTTCATCAAAGAATTCCTGCATCTGCGCGAAATTTTCTTTTGCTTTGGAGCCAAAGTTCCCCGTTACAAACACATCATCCTCAATAAGCGTCCCTGCCCGCAAAGTGCCTCGCCAAGGTCCGTCTGACGTAAAGAGCGGACAAGTCACACCTCGCTCTAGCATCATATCTCGAACAACTCTCAAATATTCCTTATCTTCGCCATACGAGCCATATTCATTTTCGACCTGCATCATGAGAATGTTGCCGCCATTTTCCAAAAGATGCGGGACTAAGCGCGGAAGCAATTCATCATAATAGCTAGCAACTGCGGCAAAATAAGCAGGGTCAGAAGAACGAATTCTCATCTCCTCCTTCAAAAGCCAAGCCGGCAAACCACCGAATTCCCATTCTGCACAAATATAAGGTGACGGACGAAGCAAGGCATACAAGCCTAAATCTTGAGCAATTTGAAGAAATTTCTCCAAATCCAAGATCCCCTCAAAGCAAAACTGCCCTTTCTGAGGTTCATGAACGTTCCAAGGAATGTAGGTTTCTACCGTATTAAAGCCCAGAGCTTTCAAATTATAAAGCGAATGATACCAATCATCTGGCTGAATCCGAAAATAATGAATGGCACCAGACAATATTTTAAAAGGCTGTTGATTCAGATAAAATTCTTCTTTAATCTCAAATCTTGCCAAACCATTTCCTTCTTTCACATAACATTTTTGTAATCGGTTACATAGGTTAATATAATATATTTTGTATGAAATGTCAATAGTTTTTGAAAAATTTAACCATTTTAAGAAAAATTATGGTAAAATTTTTTACGAGAGGGAAGCGAAAGAGAGGTGAATAACATGGCAATCCCTAAATACCAATACATAAAAGACGAACTCAAAAGCAAGATTATCTCAGGTCAATTTGAAAACGGAGATAAATTTTATACAGAAGCTGAGCTAATCACAATGTACGATGTGAGTTCTATTACTGTTGTCAGAGCTTTAAATGAGCTAGCAAAAGACGGATATATCATTCGCCAGCAAGGAAAAGGAACATTTGTGTCGCGCGCGCGTAAGCACAAACTCGTTGAATTTTCTGACGTTGAGATATTTCCCACCCAAAATGATCAAGTGACCGTTTTATCAATCGAGCGCGGAAACGACTTGAAATTTCTTGATAAGTTAGATTTGAAGGGACACCAATTTTACTATAAAATCGAGAGACTTCGTAAAGCAAAAGATACCCCTTACATCTATCATCAATCCTATATCCCAGAGCAATATATCAACGCAAATTATCCAAATCTTGAATATTACAGCTCTATCTACAACCGCTTCAAACAAGACTATCATATTCACATGAATGACGAGCATTTTGAAGAAACAAATGAAATAATCTTCCCGACACCAGAAGCTGTTGCAACATTACTGGACATTGACACAAACTTCCCGACCGTCTTCCAAGTAAAAACAACACAGTTAGAAAGTACAGGACAAATTTTAGAGTATAGCGAAGCCTACAAACGTGGCGACTTCTTTAAAATCAAGTTCGTGTCACGCAGTGGAAATCACTAATTATTTTTATGTAAGAAGCTGGGACAAAGTGCTCAGCTTCCTTTGTTTATATATAATCAGAATTATAAGACGCAGTGGTTTGAAGAAGCTCTATTGGCTTTAGTTAATGTAGAGTTTCCCATGCACAATTGATTAGGCACTTTAGTGCCAATCAATCACTGCTGAGTGGACTCTAATACGTTGATAAATCAACTTTTACAGTCCTACTCAACCGTGCGGAGGTGGGACGATGAAATCAAGTTTCTACGAAACTACTGATTTCTGTCCCACTCTCTTTTTTATATCTTGGCATCATTATAACCCATCTATACCAATTTGAAAAGAATTTTGCTTTGTTTTTTATTTGTCAACTTTTTATCATTGTTATGAAAAAAACAAGATGTGCTGTCATCTTGTTTTTCTCTTATTTATTAAAATTCTCAATTTCTTTAGTAGTCATATTTGCCTTGATCTGCAGTACTTTTTCTTCTGTAAGACCAGTAAATTTCCCAAAATAAGGAACAAATTTTATCTTATATGCCTCACAAAAAGCAACTAACTCTGGCGTCTTTTTCTCACTATCTAAATAATAAAAAGATTTTGTTTTGGCTCGTTGCAGTTGTTTCACAAATCGCCTACAGTGTGGACAAGTTCCTCGCCCAATGTAGAGATAAAAATTTTCACTCTGAGCCTGCTTTTCTTTGAGTTCAGGCACCGTTATCTGGTGAAATTTCGCTACAATAGTTTGATACTCTTTTTGTTCATCTATTCGCTCAGCTGGATCTAGCAAAACTGAATGGCAGGTAACTATTCCGAAAATCAAAAACACTCCAAGTAATTTCAGCCAATGCTTCTTTGCCATCTCTATCCTCGCTATTCTATACAGCTATTATAAAAAATTCAGACAAGAAGCACAAGAAAAGACAAAAAAAGTAGGCCGAAACCTACTTTTGACTAGTTTTAAATGATACCCAAAATGATATTGTAGAGCAAAGCCCCTACGACACCGCCGACAATTGGACCTAGGACTGGAATCCAAGCATAGGACCAGTCAGAATCCCCTTTATTTGCGATTGGTAAAAGAGCATGCATGATACGCGGTCCCAAATCCCGTGCAGGATTGATCGCATAGCCTGTCGTTGGTCCAAGTGAGAAACCGACTGCAAAAATAACTGTTCCTACGATGATTGGACCCAAACCAGCGGCAACTTTATTTGGACCAATTGCCATAATCGTGATGACAAGAATGGCCGTTCCCAGCGCTTCTCCTAAAAAGTTAGAAGCTGTATGGCGAATGGCTGGTCCCGTTGAAAAGCTGGCTAAAATCAAGGCTGAATCTTTCGTTTCAGCCCAATGAGGGTAATAGTGAAGCCATAGAACAAAAGCCGCAGCCATGGCACCCAGCATTTGTGCAAGAATGAACGGAAAAACCTGTCCCCAACTAATCGCTCCAATAGAAGCCATTGCGAATGTGACCGCTGGATTCAAGTGAGCTGGGCTGAAAAATCCAGATACATAAACCGCCACTGTACAAGCAATCCCCCAGCCTAAAACGATAGAAACCCAGCCAGTTCCTTCCTCCTTCGTCTTGCTCAAAACATTCCCAGCAACAACCCCATCACCAAGCAATACTAGGATAAAGGTCCCTAAAAATTCACCGAGATACTGAATCATAATCCGCCTCCTTTATTTCTTAATCTCCAATTCTTTCAATTGTTCTTGGATAGTTACCAAATCTGCACCAGCTTGCAAGAGAGCAGCTGCAGTATAAGCCCCTTCAACAATGGGAACATTATTGATGATGATGTCCTTATCTGAAAAATCTGCCACCAGCTCCAGATTCATGCGAGCCGATCCAAGATCAAAGAAAGCTAAAATCTTCTCCGCTTTGTTGGCTTCCACAACCGTTTGAACTTGTTCAAAACTTGTGCCAATGCCGCCATCTTCTGTACCGCCCACATAGGTCAGCACAATGTCTTTAGCAACTTCTGAAATTAAATCCACAAGGCCTTGAGCAATCCATTTTGAATGAGAAACGATGACAATCCCAACTTCTGTCATGCTTTTTCCTCCACTTCTAGCAAGGCTTCAAAAAGTAAGCCTGATGAATACGAACCGGGGTCAATATGTCCGATAGAGCGCTCTCCAACATAAGAAGCCCGACCCTTCGTTGCTTTCATATCTTTCGTCGCTTCAACCAAAGTATGAATGGTTTCTTTAGTCAACTCTCCTTTTTGAAGAGCCATCACCACACCATCCCAGACATCTACCATCGTTTTTTCACCGACGCTTGCTTTCCCACGCTTTTGAATCATATCAAGCCCTGCTTGAACAGCATCTGCCAAGCTAGCAGCTTCTTTTTCAGCCTTCATTATTCCCATGAAAGCTGAGCCGTAAAGAGGTCCAGAAGCCCCACCGACCTTGCTGAGCAATTGCATGGAGACAACTTGAAAGACTTCTGCTGAATTGGTAAAATCTTTTCCTTCCAGATTTTCAACGACAGCGGCCATACCACGCGCCATATTGCCACCGTGGTCTCCGTCACCAATGGGCGTATCTAACTCTGACAGATAGTCTTTGTTGGCTTGAATTTTTTCGTTAAAGAGAAGCATCCATTTCTTTGCTAATGCTGCATCCATATCATACCTCCTACCAAGCAATCGTTGCAACAGGACTGTTCAAAGCTTCTAGCCAGTCTTCACGTTCCAATTTGATAAAGGTCAGAGAAATGCCTGCCATGTCAATAGATGTCATGTAGTTTCCTAATTTCTTGTAAACAACTTCCAGACCTGCTGCTGCGAGAATTCCAGCCACATCGTTGGCAAAGACGTATTGTTCCATGAGCGGTGTTGCCCCCATGCCATTGATAAGGATTCCGATTTTATCTCCTGCTTTGAGTTCAAAAGAGTCTTTCAATTTTGCCACTAATTCTTGTGCCAAGTCTTTAGACGGCTGCATTTTTTCTTTGCGATAGCCGGGTTCTCCATGAATGCCGATGCCAAATTCAATTTCATCATCAGCAAGCACAAAGCCAGGTTTCCCAACTTCAGGAACGGTTGCTCCACTGAGAGCCAGCCCAACCGTATGAATCTGAGGCACCAATTCGTCAGCCAAGGCCTTGATTTCACTCAGTGATTTTCCAGACCGCGCAGCATTTCCCAAAATCTTATGAACCAAAATGGTACCAGCAACTCCACGGCGACCTTGCGTATAAAGGCTGTCCTCAACAGCAATATCGTCATCGACAACAACACTTGCCACCTCGATTCCTTCCATTTCTGCCATATCCTGTGCCATTTCAAAGTTCATGATGTCGCCAGAATAATTCTTGATAACCATGAACACACCTGCGCCTTCGTCTGCTTCTTTGATTGCCTGCAAGACTTGGTCAGGAGTTGGGGAAGTAAAGACCGCTCCGCAAATCGCAGCTGACAACATACCGTCGCCCACAAAGCCAGCATGAGCGGGCTCATGACCGCTACCGCCACCTGAAATAATCGCTACCTTGCCAGATTTTTCGCTATTTCTAGCAATGATGTCAAAGCCTTCTACACGATGCACCAAATCACTGTGGATATAAGCCAGCCCGTCTAGCATTTCGTCCACAACAGCCGTTGGTTGATTGATAATTTTTTTCATGAGTTTCTCCTTTGCTTTATGTTTCTTATTTTTATTGTAAAATTCTTTGCTCCATTTTGGAACGGACAAAATCAAAAATTTGTCCCTCTTTTTAGTTTTCCTATTGCATCATTCATGATAAACTAAGAATAGAACTAAAAAGACTGAGGAGGGAAGATGGCAACATCCTTAATCACGAAAAAAAGGATTGCCAAATCCTTTAAAAAATTAATGACCGAACAAGCTTTTGAAAAAATCTCTGTTCGACAAATTATGGAAGACGCCGGTATTCGCAGGCAAACGTTTTACAATCATTTTCTGGATAAGTACGAATTATTAGAATGGATTTTTCAGACGGAGTTGCGAGAGCAAGTAACGGATAATCTGGAATATATCTCTGGCTATCAGCTGCTGCAAGAACTGCTACACTATTTTAGCGTTAATAAGAGTTTTTATGCACAATTATTTGACATTGTTGACCAAAATGACTTTTCTTCTTATTTTCAAACCTACTGCCAACAACTTGTAGCCAAACTCGTCAGAGAATATCATTCCCGTCCTTTCCATTCTGAAATGGAGTATCATTTTTTCATTCATTATCACAGTCAAGCGCTTGCGAATGCTATCAAACATCTGCTGGATTTATCTGAGCAAGATTACCAGCAACAGGCGCAACTTTTAACACAACTAATCAAAACAGCTATAGAAAATTAAGGCAAGTATATGGTTCACATTATCAATTCAATTCATTCAAGCATTCAGCAAAACATCAATGCAATTACCCGCATGTATCCTCACCTTTCACAGCTGAAACAACTGCCCGTCATTTATCATAATCAGCACGATTCTTCTGTCGTGCCCATTATTTCGGGTGGCGGCAGCGGTCATGAACCAGCTCATTTTGGCTATGTGGGCGATGGTATGTTAACCGCTGCTATTAGTGGCCCCATTTTTGTGCCACCTTGTGCGGAGCATATTTTAGAAACCATTCGTTTTCTGCATCAAGGCAAGGGCGTTTTTGTCATTATTAAAAACTTCGATGCTGATATTAAAGAATTTTCCCAAGCCATTTATCAAGCGCGCAAGGAAGGAATTCCAGTCAAATACATCATTTCCCATGATGATATTTCAGTCGAAAAAAGCAACTTCCAAATCCGCCACCGCGGGGTTGCAGGAACGATTCTGTTACATAAAATCCTCGGGCAAGCTGCCAAAGAAGGGACTGGTCTAGATGAATTGGAAAAGCTCGCTCTTTCTCTGTCCACCTCCATTGCGACACTAGGAGTCGCAACAAAATCTGCCACCTTACCAAGCAAGCAGCTGCCTATCTTTGATTTGCCCCAAGGTCAAATTTCCTACGGAATTGGAATCCATGGAGAGCCCGGTTATCGGATGGTTCCGTTTGAATCTTCCGAACTGCTCGCTGTGGAGCTTATCAACAAAATCAAAATGAAATTCAAATGGCAAGAAGGACAAGAGTTTATTCTCCTCATCAATAACTTAGGCGGTACTTCAAAATTGGAAGAACTCGTTTTCACAGATGACATTCTTCAACTGTTAGATATAGAAGGCTTGAAACTGCCCTTTGTCAAAACAGGTCACCTCATCACAAGCCTAGATATGGCAGGACTTTCTGTTACCCTCTGCCATGTTTCTGACAGCTCCTGGCTAAAAGCCTTAGAAACCCCAACCAATGCTTTTGCTTGGTGAGAGAGCAAAAATCCAGAGAGTGGGAGTCTGTCCCACTCTCTGGATTTTTAATTTTATATTAATCCAAACCTATACGGTGGAAAATATCATCTACGCGCTTGGTGTAGTAAACTGGATCAAAAATGTCGTTAATTTCCTCTGGTGTTAAACGAGAGGTCACAGCTTCATCAGCTTCTAGTAGCGGACGAAAATCTGTTTGATTGTCCCAAGAATAAGCCGTCTTTGGCTGTACTAAATCATAAGCCTCTTCACGTGTCATGCCTTTTTCAATCAAGCTCAGCATGACGCGCTGGCTGTAAATAAGACCAAAAGTTGAGTTCATATTGCGGCGCATATTTTCAGGGAAAACAGTCAGATTCTTAACGATATCGCCAAAGCGGTTGAGCATGTAATCAATCAGAATCGTCGTATCAGGTGTAATAATACGCTCTGCTGAAGAATGGGAGATATCACGTTCATGCCAGAGCGACACGTTTTCATAAGCCGTCACCATGTGACCGCGAATCACACGGGCAAGCCCTGTCATATTTTCAGAACCGATTGGGTTGCGTTTGTGAGGCATGGCAGAGCTGCCCTTTTGCCCCTTGGCAAAGAACTCTTCCACTTCACGCTGTTCGGATTTTTGCAAACCGCGGATTTCAGTCGCCATGCGCTCGATTGATGTGGCAATGCTGGCTAGCACGGCAAAATATTCAGCATGCAAATCACGCGGTAAGACTTGAGTCGAAATTTCCTGAGCACGAATGCCTAACTTATCACAGACATATTTTTCCACAAATGGCGGAATGTTGGCAAAGTTCCCAACAGCACCAGAGATTTTCCCAGCTTCTACACCAGCGGCAGCATGTTCAAAACGCTCAATGTTGCGCTTCATTTCACTGTACCAAGTCGCGAGCTTCAGACCGAAAGTCGTAGGCTCCGCATGAACCCCGTGAGTACGCCCCATCATGATGGTGAACTTATGCTCACGCGCCTTGTCCGCTATGATGTTAAGGAAATGATCCAAATCTTTGCGAATGATGTCGTTTGCTTGCTTGTAGAGATAACCATAGGCTGTGTCCACCACATCAGTAGACGTCAAGCCGTAGTGAACCCACTTGCGCTCTTCGCCAAGCGTTTCAGATACTGCACGAGTAAAGGCTACCACATCGTGGCGAGTCTCCTGCTCAATTTCCAAAATGCGGTCAATATCAAAGTCCGCATTAGCACGGATTTTAGCCACATCTTCCTTAGGAATCTCACCCAGCTCAGCCCAAGCCTCATCAGCTAAGATTTCCACCTCCAGCCAAGCCCGGTACTTGTTTTCCTCACTCCAAATGTTCGCCATCTCAGGGCGTGAATAACGGTTGATCATTGTTTTTTATTTTCCTTTCTTTATCTATCCTTCTAAAGTTAGTTCAAGTCCTTTTACTCAAACCTACTCTCTTTTTCTTTTGTATTTCTTTTAATCCTAAAATTTTAGCTAATGTAACTTCAACATCCCAGTCTTTACTTAAATTCAACACAACCTCATTATCAATATTTTTCTCTTTACGAAACATATCTAATACGTCACCTTCAAAAACATAAATATGGTGTTACAGAATATTCAATTTCACAATTATAATTAAGATTATACTTACTCTTATACTATAAAACACTTCTTTATCATCAACATTTAAACTGCTATAAGAAGGTTTTATAACGTTAGGATGGTCTAACTTTTCAACATTTTCAATTTCTTGTTTATATCTTTTTGCTCTTTCCTTATTCTGCTCTTTAATAATTTTTATAGCGTACTTTTTTGTTCCTTAAATGCTTCACATACAATTCCTTCTCCACCCTCAGAAATTTTTTCAAGATTATCATATCCAAGTTTGGAGAATTTTTCTTTCAACTCTGTTAATTTTATCACAAAAATCTCTCCCTCACTCAAACTCCTCTTTCCCTATCTCCACCGACGGATAATGGGACAGCTGGTTCAAGTCTGTATCCAGCGGCAGATCATAGATTGTTAGGTAGTCTGCTGGGTAATGGGCTTGCAGCTCTTCATATTTGGCTTGGATTTTGTCAGCGTCTTTGCTGGCAAAGAGCACTTCGACAATCCCTGCTTCTCCATTTTCAATAAAGGCGTGAACAATGATTTGAATCATAACAAACTCCTCTAAAAATCTATTCCCTCACCTAGTTCTCTCACCTCATCTGGCTCTTCACTAAACACAGTCACATGTCCCATCTTGCGGTTGTGCTTCGCTTCCATTTTACCATACAGGTGGAGGTGGGCGCTAGGATGTTCTGCGACGTACTGCGCAGCTTTTTCCATGTGCTGGCCAAGGATATTGAGCATGACAGCTGGGGCATGAAGGGGCACTTCTGGCAGGGGCTGACCCAAAATACCCAAGATATGAGTATCAAACTGTGAGAAATCACAGGCTTCGATAGAATAATGCCCTGAATTATGCGGGCGCGGTGCGATTTCATTGACCAAAATCTGGTTGCCAGCTACAAACATCTCTATACATAGTGTACCAGAAAGTTGGACTTCTGTGGCAATTTTTCTTGCCATTTGCAGGGCCCTGTCCGCTAAATCTTGGGAAATCCGCGCTGGGACAATCGTTTTAGAAAGGATATTGTTGCGGTGGATATTTTCCTGAACAGGGAAAAGGGTCAAATCCGTGCCATTTCCAGACACAATAACCGATATTTCCATGGTGAAGGGGACAAAATCCTCTAGCACACAAAGAGTCTTGTCTGCTAAATCACGCGCAGTCGCTAAACTCTCCTCGTCTCTAATGACCACCTGACCGTGACCGTCATATCCGCCTGTTGCTGTTTTCAGCACGCGCTTAGTCGAAAAGTCATAGCCTGTAAGATCTGCCGATGAGCGGATAATTCGATAGGGAGCCAAATCCACACCAGTACTTGAGAGAAATTCTTTCTCGTGTACTCGGTTTTGAGAGATACGTAGCAACCTTGTTCCTTGTGGCAAATATGCCAAATCAGCTACCGCATCTAAGCTGTCTGCATCCACATTTTCAAACTCATAAGTCAGGACATCACAGCGCTCAGCCAATTGACGAAGAGCCGCCACATCATCATAAGGCGCAACGATGACTTCACTGACACGAGCAGCTGGACAATTAGCAGCTGGATCTAGCGTAATGACTTTGTGGCCTCGGTAGATTGCAGCAATCGCCATCATTTGTCCTAATTGACCACCACCGATAATTCCAATCGTTTTAGTTGAGTTCATTGCTAGACTCCTCAGCAATTTTTCCTTGTTTTTCTGCAAAGTCAGCCAGTGCTTGGGCAATTGGGGCATCTTCAACAGACAGCAAGCGCAAAGCAAAGAGCGCTGCATTGGTTGCACCTGCTTCGCCGATAGCCATCGTTGCCACAGGCACACCGCCAGGCATTTGCACAATAGAGTAGAGCGAATCCACTCCGCTCAATGCACGAGATTTTATAGGCACACCGATAACCGGCAACGTTGTTTTAGCCGCTACCATACCAGGCAGGTGAGCCGCCCCGCCAGCACCTGCAATGATAACCTTAATACCATGTGCGCGTGCTTCCTCAGCATATCGGAACATAAGGTCTGGTGTTCGGTGGGCAGAGACCACCTTTTTTTCATAAGCAACACCGAAGTCCTCAAGAACTTGGGCTGCTTTTTTCATCGTTTCCCAGTCGGATTTGGAACCCATGATGATAGAAATAATTGGTTGCATAATTTCTCCTTTTTCAAGCCTGCCTTAGACTGTAGAGGCGTCGTGAACTTTCTTGCGTGTGATGCTACGCTTTTCTTCTCATCTTTTCTTAAAAGCCGAGGAAAAGCTAACATCCCATCTAAAAAATCTTCTTAACTAGGTTTGTAGACCTTTGAGCTACCAACTTTCCTAAAAGACCACTGCCCTCTATTTTTCGACTAGAAAAATGACCATCGTAAATCTGGTTGACACCACAAGAGGGACTTCGGGACTGAAGAATAGCCAAGTCAATGTTTTTTTCAGCTAAACTAGACAATGTGTGATCAATTCCTACTTGAAATTCTTTATCATAAAAATTCCCATTGACATCACATGGCCGCCCTTTTAAAATCTCTACTGGCTCTCTTGGAACTGGTAAGCGGCCCGCAACTTCTGGGCACACTGCTAAGACATCTTTATCCGCAACAAAGTCAATAACAGCTTGATTATAATTATTGCCTCCATTGTACTTGCAATTTTCTCCAAGCAAACAGGCACTAACTAGTATACATTTTTTATTTTTCAAGAGCCTTGCTCCCAATATCAGTTCTGTAGAACAGTCCAGTCGTGTCTTGTTTGTCGAGTTGGGTGTAAATTTTTTCCTGCGCAGCTGAAACGCTGTCAGATGTGGTGACTAACATATAGACTCGGCCGCCATTGGACAGCAGTGCTTTGCCATTTTCACCAAACTTAGCGCCTGCATAGTAGGTGATGATATCACCGTCGGTCTTTTCTGGCAGAACCACACCTTTTTCGTAGCCAAGTGGATAACCTTCAGAAGCCACCACAACGCCCAATGTCACACCGCTGTCCGCCCAGGTCATATCTGGCTCCTTGCCCTCCAAAATGTCCGCGATGTTTTGCGCAAAATCAGAGGTTAGGCGCGACAGAATGACCTGCGTCTCTGGATCACCAAAGCGAGCATTGAACTCAATGACCTTGGGACCGTCCGCAGTCAGAATCAAACCAGCATAAAGAACACCGATATAAGGTCGCCCTTCTTTAATCATCCCCTCCAGCACTGGTTTGACAATGGTGTCAACTGCAGTTTCAACCACGCTTGCTGGCAAATGTGGTACGGGCGCATAAGCACCCATACCGCCTGTATTAGGACCCTTGTCACCGTCATAAGCACGTTTGTGGTCCTGAGCTATTGGCATGATGTAAAACTTATCACTATTAACAAAGGCAAAAAGAGAAAACTCTTCTCCTTCAAGAAATTCTTCAATAACTACGCGCGCACCAGAATCGCCGAATTTATTGTCCAGCAACATTTCGTGCGCTGCTTCAACCGCTTCTTCCACCGTTTCAGCGACTACCACGCCTTTCCCCAAGGCTAAGCCGTCCGCCTTCACCACGATTGGAGCGCCCTCTTTTTCGATATAGGCTTTGGCGGCTTCAAAGTCTGAAAAAGTTTCATAGCGTGCTGTCGGCACACCGTATTTTTTCATGATTGACTTGGCAAAGTCCTTGGACCACTCCAGTTCCGCAGCCAATCGAGTCGGTCCAAAAGCCTTGAGACCGGCGGCTTCAAAATCATCAACGATACCTGCAGCTAAAGCGTCATCTGGACCAATGAAAGTCCAAGCAATATCATTTTCTTTGACAAAGTCAATCAGCGCTGCATGCTCAGAAATCCCAATCGGAACCAACTTAAGACCGTCGAAGTTCATCCCGTCATTTCCGGGAGCAACAAAGACCTGCTCCACCTGCGGTGACTCCAACAACTTCTTAGCAATCGCATGCTCGCGACCACCCGAACCAACAACTAAAAGTTTCATGATTGACCTCTTTGCGAATTATTTATAACAATTATACCATAAATGTTCGTTTATACTTTTATTTATCGTAAAATATTTTGATAATAACGAAATCCCATTACCATTTCTAATTTTTCAATTCAGTTTTCAATTTTTTCATCTTTTCCCGAATAATCTAAATGGAACTATCCAAATTATTTATTCAAAGGAGATTTATGAAGAAATACAGTCAATTATTTTTACTATCTAACACTATTTTGGGCGTTTTTTCTGCTCAACTAACTGCTCAAGCCTCGGAAGCAGATAATGCTCAAAAAAGCTCAAATCCAGCAATTCTTGCTAGCAACATTACCGTCAATGTTTCTGGAAATACAGCTTCTATTAACTACACACGCTCACAGACACAAGTTCCTTACACCATTTACCACGCTGTTTGGTCTGATGAAAATGGGCAAGACGATATCAAATGGTATTCTGCGCCTCAGACACCCACTACAGCTATTGATTTGCGTCAGCACACTGGTTATGGAACCTTTCATGTTCACACTTATATCAATATCAATGGAAAAATGGTTGGTTTAAACGGAACGACTTTCAAAGTAGAAAAACCAGCTAGCGGCACGGTTTCTACAACCGTTTTAGGAAAGACTGCTCAAATATCCTTTACTCGAAACAAAGATCAAACAAATGCCAATATTTTACACGCTGTTTGCTCTGACGAAAAAGGACAAGATGACATCAAGTGGTATACGGCAGGGCAAGACACAACAGAAATTGACTTATCCAATCATAAAGGATACGGTGTTTACCATGTTCATACTTATGAAAGTAAAAACGGAAAGATGATTGGATTAAATGACACCACTTTTAACCTTGAAAAACCAAATCCTTCTATCCAGACTAGCTTTCCTGAGCCTGGTATCATGGATATTCAGATCAAAAATGTTCCTAAAACAATCTACAAACTAACGGTTCCGGCTTGGTCTGACCGCAACGGACAGGATGATCTTCAATGGTATGCAGCTACTAAAAATTCTGATGGAAGCTACAATGTTAGAGTTGAGCTAAAAAAACACAACTATGACATAGGAACTTATCATATTCATCTTTACGGAGAAAGCTATGTCAAACCAGAGTTTACTGGCTTAGCTGGAATCACTGCCCAAGTTGATGCTGATAAATTGCCTTCTGAAGAAGAGCAAAAACCATTCTTCTCTGTTGAAAATATCAATCAAGAACAAGGGACTTATACCGTCAAAGTTAGTGAAACTTCAAAGTCCAAGCCGATTCAATCCGTCCGAGTACCTATTTGGAGCACGAGCAATCAAAGCAATATCAAGTGGTATGCAGCCACTAATCACGGTGATGGAACCTTTACGACAAGCTTTGATATTCGCAATCATCAAGTTTTTTCCGGAACATACACCAATCATATTTATGTGAAATATAAAGACGGTAGCGAGCATAGTTATGCAACGGATTCGGTTGCTATGTCCGCAGAAAAAATTAAAACCAAAGTATCTGTCGCTAAACGCTCAACTTATCTTTATGAGGTGACGGTGACAGATGCTTACGGCGATGGCAAGATTAGCCTACCGACTTGGTCTGAAGTCAACGGCCAAGATGATATTCAGTGGTACACCGCTACTAAAGCTGGAAATGGAATTTACAAATTCACAGTTGATACGCAAAAACACACTGGCAGTGGCCTTTTCCATACACATGTTTACCGCAATCTCAACGGTCAAATAATTGGACTAACAGGTACGAGATATCAAGTAGAGAAGCCTGCTATCTCTTTCCAACCAAATTATGCCGCAGCAACGACTTATCCAAAAGGGCAATGCACTTGGGGCGCCAAAGCTCTTGCACCTTGGGCTGGCAATTACTGGGGCAATGGTGGTGATTGGGCTGCTAGCGCCAGACGAGCTGGTTTTAAAACCGGTACAGCTCCACAAGTAGGGGCTATTATTTGTTGGACAGACGGTGGTTACGGTCACGTTGGAGTTGTTACTCACGTTGCCTCAAACACACGCATTCAGATTCAAGAGGCCAACTACGCTGGAAAACAGTATATTGGCAACTTCCGCGGCTGGTTCAATCCTCATGCAGCTGGACAAGGAGCAGTTAGTTACATTTATCCAAAATAAGTCCCTCTGAACTACTTAAAAAACCTTGGAAAATCAATCCAAGGTTTTTATACTATTCTCAATGTCTAAAATGCCGTACGCCTGTAAACACCATGGCAATGCCGTATTTATCAGCCATATCGATAGATTCTTGGTCACGGACGGACCCACCAGGTTGGATGATTGCTTTCACACCTGCAGCAGCAATTTCTTCAACATTATCCGCAAATGGAAAGAAAGCATCACTAGCAAGAACCGCACCGTCAAGACGGTCTTTGGCTTGGTCAAGAGCGATACGAACAGAAGCTACACGGTTTGTTTGACCAGGACCAACACCCAATGTCATATGGCCATTTGTTACGATGATACCGTTTGATTTCACGTATTTGATAGCTTTCCAAGCAAATTCAAGTGCTGCTTTTTCTTGGTCAGTTGGTTGACGTTTTGTCACAACTTTCCAATCAGCTGGATTTTCTTTGACAACATCTTGGTTTTGAACCAACAGCCCACCAACAACACCCGTGTATTCTTTTTCAACTTGGCTAGCTTCTTGAGCTTCAAATGTCAATTGAAGAATACGCAAATTTTTCTTCTTAGTTGTCAAGATTTCAAGGGCTTCTTCTGAATAACTTGGTGCAATGATGATTTCAAGGAAGATAGCGTGCATTTTCTTAGCTGTTGCGGCGTCAACTTCACGATTCAGCACAACAATACCACCAAAGATTGAAACTGGGTCTGATTCATAAGCGTAGTCCCAAGCTGTTTCAATATCATCAGCTTGTCCGATACCACACGGATTCATGTGTTTAAGGGCAACAACAGTGGGACGGTCTTTGAAATCACGGATAATGCGGATTGCAGCGTCAGCGTCACGGATGTTGTTAAATGACAATTCTTTACCATTCAATTGTTTAGCAGAAGCAATTGAGTAATCTGTTGGCAAAGCTTTTTGGTAGAAATCAGCGTCTTGTTGAGGGTTTTCACCATAGCGCATTGGTTGTTTCAAATCGTAAGTGATTGTGAGTTTTTCAGGTTTTGTTTCACCAACTTGTTTTGTGAAATATTCTGCAATTAAAGCGTCATAAGCTGCTGTATGACGGAAAACTTTTGCTGCCAGGCGCCTACGAGTTTCAAAGTTTGTTTCACCATTAGCTGACAATTCATCCAAAACAACAGCATAATCAGCTGGGTCAACGACAACTGTAACACTAGCATGGTTTTTAGCAGCAGATCGAAGCATGGAAGGACCACCGATATCAATATTTTCAACCGCATCAGCGTAAGTCACATCTGATTTCAGAATAGTTTCTTTGAATGGGTAAAGGTTAACCACAACAAGGTCAATCAATTCAATGTGGTTATCTTTTGCGGCTTGAAGATGACTGTCAAGATCGCGACGAGCCAAAAGGCCACCGTGAATATTTGGATGAAGTGTTTTCACACGACCGTCCATCATTTCTGGGAAGCCCGTTACATCATCAATGGCGATAGTATCAACGCCTGCTTTATCAAGCGTAACTTTTGTTCCGCCAGTTGAGATAATATCCCAACCAAGTTTTTTTAATTCTTGAGCAAATTCAACAATGCCCGCTTTGTCTGAAACACTGATTAGTGCACGTTTTGTCATTTCAGTCCTACTTTCTACTTCTTTTTGTAAAATATAAACCACTAAATAGCAATACTGGCAATAAGCCCGATAGAATAAGCCAAGCAAAGGCGTAACGGATTTTCAAGATTACCAAATAAGTACATTTACTATAAAGGCAACGACAATAAAAGTTAATACAAACACCAAAATCTTTTTTATCATCATAATCTCATTATAAGGCAGCATACTAATAGCTAACTACGCTATCAAATACACGGACTACTTTTTCTTAACTCTTAAGCTCTCCAAAACATCTGGATAGAGTTTATACTCTGCTTCATGAATGCGAGCTTCAAAACTGTCAATGGTATCATCAGCCAGACGAGGCACACGAACTTGTTTAATCACTTTTCCCGTGTCAACACCATTGTCAACCCAGTGAATGGTAACACCAGATTGGTCAACACCTGCTTCCCAAGCATCATCAATACCATGAGCCCCTGGAAATTCTGGAAGATAAGCTGGGTGAATATTGATGATACGACCTTCGTAAGCTGCTAGCAAAGTCGGACCAACAATCTTCATATAACCAGCTAGGCAAACCACATCAATATCATATTTTTCAAGCAAAGTAACAATAGCTTCTTCGTAAGCTGCTTTATTATCAAACTCTTTGAGTTCAAAAGCATGAGCTGTCACACCGAGTTTTTCTGCACGTTCTAAGACATATGCATCTCGGTGGTCTGAAAAGACAAATTCAACTGGAAATTGCTCCGCAATGACTTGAAAATTTGACCCATTACCACTCGCAAAAACGGCAATTTTTTTGCTCATTATTTCATCACCACACTTGCATCAGCTTTTTTGACGATACGCCCAAGTTCGTAAACTGGCTCATCAAGTAATTCTTTCACGCGCTCAACCTTATTAGGACTAACTGCCAACATAAGACCAATACCCATGTTGAAGATTTCAAACATTTCTTCGTGTTTGATGCTACCATATTTTTCAAGAGCTTTGAAAATTGGAAGAACCGGAACTTTATCCTCTTCGATTTCAGCAGCTAAATCATCCGCAAACATCCGTGGAACATTTTCAACGAAGCCGCCACCAGTGATGTGAGCAATACCGTTAACCAATTCTTCTTTGATAAGCGGAAGCACCGCTTTGACATAGATACGTGTTGGTTCAAGCAGCACTTCTTTCAATTTTTTGCCTTCAAGTTCTGGAAGCACTTCTTCACCTGTGTAATCAGCAAAGACACGACGGACAAGCGAATAACCGTTTGAGTGAATACCGCTGGAAGCAAGTCCAAGAAGAACATCACCATCAGAAACTTTTGACCCGTCAATGATTTGTTTTTTTTCAGCGACACCAACCGCAAAACCAGCTAAATCATAGTCGTCTTCACCATACATAACAGGCATCTCAGCCGTTTCGCCACCGATAAGAGCTGCACCAGATTGAACACAACCTTCCGCAACACCTGCAACGACTTGTTCAAGCTTTGCAGGTTCATTTTTACCCGTAGCAATGTAATCTAGGAAGTAAAGCGGCTCTGCCCCAGCTGCAATGATGTCATTGACACACATGGCAACACAGTCTTGACCGATTGTATCGTGTTTATCATATTTGATGGCAAGCATGAGTTTTGTTCCCACACCATCAGTTCCTGAAATCAAAACAGGTTCTTTCACGTCGAGCTGAGACAAGTCAAACATCCCACCAAAACCGCCAAGAGCGCCCATGACGCCAAGACGTTCGGTGCGCGCAACGTGTTTTTTGATACGTGCAACAACTTCATAACCCGCTTCAACATCAACACCAGATTGAGCATAAGCATTTTTGTTTTCTGTCATTTTCTTTCCTTTCTTTGGAAATAGCAGAGCTGTCCTCTAACTTGATCTGCTTTTCTAACTCAATTCGAAGTCCATGATGTTGCCAGGCAGAAACACCTAAAATGACAGCTACTAACATTGGTAACCAAGCTTTTGAAAAGCCATGTTGAAACCAATTCCAGATGCCACTACCAAGACCAATAAGCACCAAGACGATTTCAGCGAAGACGAAACGCTTCAGCCTTGAAAGAATTTTTGTCACTACTATTTCTTCACATTTTCAATATAAAAGCTTGTCTTTTCCTCTAAACTTCGAAGGTACTCTTCTTCATAATCATAAAGAGGGGTAGGGTAATTCCCATCAAAGTAAGCAACGCAAAGCCCACCATTGGGTGCATCAGTTTCAAGACCAATTGAGTCAATCAAACCGTCAATTGACAAGTAAGTCAAGCTATCAGCACCAATAATCTCACAAACTTCATCTTTGGTATGATTAGCTGAAATCAATTCACGGCGATTTTGAATATCGATACCGTAGAAACATGGGTATTTCAATTCTGGACTACCGATTGCCACATGAACTTCTGTTGCACCAGCTTCACGAAGCAAACGAACGATACGGCGTGATGTTGTTCCACGTACGATAGAATCATCAATCATAACTACGCGCTTACCTTTAACAACACCAGATACGGCTGAGAGCTTCATGCGAACACCTTGCTCACGCAAATCTTGTGTCGGTTGAATGAAAGTACGTTGTGTGTACTGATTTTTCACCAAGCCCATTTCATTTGGGAGACCTGATTCTTCAGCAAATCCCATTGCTGCTGAAAGTGATGAATTCGGCACCCCAACAACGATATCTGCTTCATGCTGGAATTCCTGTGCCAGACGCTTTCCCATATTTTTACGGGCGGTGTGGACATTAACACCGTAAATATCACTGTCAGGCCGTGCAAAATACACGTATTCCATCGAGCAAATGGCAAGCTGAGTGTCCGTCGTGTAGGTATCGTACCGAATGCCATTGTCATCAATGATAACAAGTTCTCCTGGTTTTACATCACGAACCCATTTAGCACCAACCACTTCAAAGGCACACGTTTCACTTGATACCACCCAAGCACCATTTGCCATTTGCCCAATTGACAAGGGACGAAAACCATTTGGGTCAAGCGCAGCAATCAACTTATCTTCTGTCATCAAAAGGTAAGCAAAGCCACCTTTGACAGTGTTCAATGCCTCCCTTACTTTTCCGAGAAATTCTGGATTATGACTGCGACGAATTAAATGCATTAGAATTTCAGTATCAGACGAAGCATTAAAAATCGCTCCTTGGTCCTCCAGTTCTTTTTTCAGTGACAAAGCATTTGTCAGATTTCCATTATGACAAAGGCCAAACTGTTCATCTGTAAAATTGTAAAGAAATGGCTGAATGTTGTTAATAGAAGCCGAGCCTGCTGTCGCATAGCGAACATGTCCAATTGCAGCATGCCCAGTCAATTTTTCCAAATCGGCAGGATTTTTAAATACTTCTGAAAGTAGACCTGTATTACGGTACTGAAGAAGTTTGCCCTTATCGTTTGTCACGATACCAGCACCTTCCTGACCGCGGTGTTGAAGACTATGGAGTCCAAAATAAGTCACTTGAGCAGCTTGAGGATGTCCCCAAATCCCAAAAACTCCACATTCTTCATTAAGAGATTTCACTTCGTATGTCATTTTTACCTCGATACAAAGGCCATTAAGCATCTAATCAAAATAGAAGAAATCCTGTTTTTCTAAGTTCTTTTTGATACATTGCTTAGCCCGTGTTCAGTACAGCATATCAACTGCTGTGCTTGATTATTCCCCTGTAAAGTATTTCACAGCGCTACGGAACAAGTGTTGGTCTTTATTTCCTGGGATATTTTGGAAAAGACCGTCTTCCCAGCGTTCTGAATGTCCCATTTTACCAATGATTTGACCGTTCTTGCTGGTAATCCCTTCAATCGCATTAATAGAGCCGTTTGGATTGTATTTAGAATCCATGCTTGGTTTGCCATCAAAATCCACGTATTGGCTGAAGATTTGTCCGTTGTCACGGAGTTCTGCAAATTCCTCTTCCGTCACGACAAATTTCCCTTCACCATGTGATACTGGAATAGCATGAATATCACCAACTTTGACACCAAGAAGCCATGGTGAATTGGTATTGGCAATACGTGTCTCAACCATTTTCGCCACATGTTGGTTAGCATCATTGTGGAAAAGTGTCGGGCTTGTTTCAGTCGCATCTTCAAAGTTACCGTATGGAAGCAGTCCTGATTTCACAAGTGCTTGGAATCCATTACAGATGCCGATGATAAGGCCACCTTTTTCAATAAAGCTGTCAATAGCTGCGCGAACTTTTTGGTTCAACAAGATGTTGACAATGAATTTAGCCGAACCGTCTGGTTCATCAGCAGCCGAGAAACCTCCTGTAAAGAAAATAATATTTGCTTTACAGATGTTGTCAACCATTGTGTCAACTGAAGTCTCAATGGCTGCCTCATCAAGTGTTACGAACGGAACCAAATTCACTTTTGCTCCAGCTTGTTCAAAGGCTTTTGCTGAATCATATTCTGAATTTGTACCAGGAAAGACTGGAATGTAAACAAGTGGCTCTGCTACTTTCTTACTTGTTTTAATCACTGCATCTGAAGCAACTACTGGAACATCTTCAAGTTTAGTACTTTGTTCAAATTCAGTTGGGTAAACATCTTCGAGTTTGCTTTCAAAGGCTGACAAAAGTTTATCGCCCGCAAGGTTGACACCGTTGACAGTAAGTGTAAAGTCAGCTGTAGTTTCACCTATTTTGTTAACTTCAACAATTTCTTCAGTAGATGTAAAGATAAAGCCACCGAGTTGTGCTATCAAACTAGTCTCAAGCTCTGTCAATTCTACTTTAGCACCAATATGGTTACCAAAAGCAGCAAGTGCCAAACTTTCCACCACACCACCGTATTTAACAGCTGAAGCTGATGTGATAGGATGTGCTTTTTGAATCGCTTCAAATTTAGCAAAGTTAGCTTTAATCAAGTCAAAATCAATCTCTTGTGAAATAGCTTGCCCTGGAATGTAGTAAATGTATTCACCAGCTGTTTTAAATTCTGGCGAAAGAACATTACGACTATCAGCTGTTGTCACACCAAAGGCAACCAATGTTGGTGGTACTGTCAATTCTTCAAAGGTACCAGACATTGAATCTTTACCACCGATTGATGGTAAACCAAGTTGGATTTGTGCCTCGATCGAACCAAGCAGAGCAGCTACTGGCTGACCAAAACGATCCGCTTGTTTATCCATGCGTTCAAAGTATTCTTGGTAAGAGAAACGCGCACGAGACCAATCAGCACCTGTTGCTACCAAGCGAGCTGTTGCTTCAATAACAGCGTAAGCTGCACCATGATAAGGTGACCACTCTGCAATATAAGGATTGAATCCCTGTGCCATGACAGAAGCTGTCGTTGTGACACCGTTTTGAACAGGAAGTTTTTGAACTGAACTTTCTGTTGGTGTGATTTGATAACGACCACCAATCGGATGGTTAACCGTTGAACGACCAACAGAACTATCAAAGATAGTTTGCAAACCTTTTTGACTAGCGTGGTTAAGGTCATACAGAACTTTCACTGTGTCTGCTTCAAGTGTTACTGCTGATGTTGTACGCACCTCAGGAAGGGCAACATCCTTATCCACAACATTAGCATCAACCACCACGCGCACACCGTTAGTATCAAGGAAGGCACGTTCCAAGTCAACGATGGTTTCACCATTCCAAGTCATGACAAGGTTTGGTTTTTCAGTAACAGTCGCGACAACAACTGCATCAATGTTCTCTTTATGACATGCTGCAATAAAGGCGTCCACATAACTTGGACGAACAACAACAGCCATGCGTTCTTGTGACTCAGAAATGGCAATTTCGGTACCGTTAAGACCTTGGTATTTTAGTGGCACTTTGTCCAAGTCAATTTCAAGACCATCTGCCAATTCACCAATAGCCACACAGACGCCGCCAGCACCAAAGTCATTTGATTTCTTGATGAGACGAGTGACATTGCCATTGCGGAAAAGACGTTGAATCTTCCGTTCTTCAATGGCATTCCCTTTTTGAACTTCTGCGCCAGCTGTTTCAACAGATTCAACGGTTTGAACCTTAGATGATCCTGTGGCTCCACCGACACCGTCACGGCCTGTTTTACCACCGAGAAGAATAACCACATCACCAGCTTCTGGTTTTTCACGCACGACATTTTCTTTTGGTGCTGCACCGACAACAGCACCTAGCTCCATACGCTTAGCAACGAAGCCTGGATGGAAGTACTCTTTGACATAGGTAGTCGCAAGTCCTATTTGATTCCCATATGAAGAATAACCATGTGCCGCTGTCTTAGAAATCACTTGCTGCGGCAATTTGCCGGCACGCGTCTCAGCAATCGGTGTTGTAATATCACCAGCACCTGAAATACGCATTGCTTGATAAACATAAGAACGTCCTGACAATGGGTCGCGGATTGCACCACCGATACACGTTGCGGCACCACCAAATGGTTCAATTTCTGTTGGGTGATTGTGTGTTTCATTCTTGAACATCAAAAGCCATGGTTCTTTAACACCGTTCACATCAACTTCGATTTCAACCGAACAAGCATTGATCTCGTCTGACACTTCCATATCGTCCAAACGACCATTCGTACGTTCATAACGACAAAAGATTGTCGCCATGTCCATCAATGTTTGTGGCTTTTCAGAACGTCCAAGTTCAGCACGCATAGCAATATATTTATCATAAGTTGTCTGTAATTGTTTTTGGAATTTAGACGCTGAGAAATCAATATGTTTAAGCTCAGTTTCGAAAGTTGTGTGGCGGCAATGGTCTGACCAATAAGTATCCAAAACTTTCAATTCTGTTTCCGTTGGCACGCGCCCAATTGATTTGAAGTACTCTTGGATAAAGACAAGGTCATCAACTTCCATCGCCAAACCTTGTTCAGCTTTATAATCAGCAAATTCTGCCACTGTATAAGTCTTGAAGAAATCAAGATTTGGAATCGTTTTGTCCGACTCTGAAAATGCTTGCGATGCAATTCCTGTCGTAATATCTTTAAAACGAGAATCTACTGGATTAAGTAAATAATTTTTTACCGTATCAAGTTCAGCAGTATCAATATCCTTGTTAACAAGATAAAGTTGAGCCGTATTAACTGTTACATCATTACTGCTGCCAATAAGAAGCAATGCTTCTTGTGATGACGCTGCACGTTGGTCAAATTGACCTGGAAGTGATTCAATAGCAAAGAAAGCATAGTTAGAAAGTTCAGCAACCACATCACTCTCAGCCAAAATATTATCCGTTACTTGTTCAGAAAAAATGTGTTTTTCAGCACGTTCGAAAAGCGAATCTGCTAAATAAAAAACATCGTAAACTTGAATAATGCGTAAATCAGTTAAACTTGTTAATTGAAGATTGTGTTTGAGTTCTTTAACAAGCGCCTGAGCCTTAATGTTAAAATTTGATTTTTTCTCAACGAAAATTCGTTTATTCATTTTTTACCCTTTTTAGAATTCTTCTTTCTACTTAATTAGAAATCACAGTTTTTAGTTAAGCCCTTTGAGTTTTTCAAGGACAACTTCGTAAACATCTGTCAAACTACCTAAATCACGACGGAAAACATCTTTATCCATGTGATGACCTTCAGCATCCCAAAGACGGCAGTTATCTGGTGAAAATTCATCCGCAAGAATAATTTTGCCATCTTTGTCTTTACCAAATTCCAATTTGAAATCAATCAAATTAAGACCAATTTGGCTAAACCAATCTTTCAAAAGGTCATTAATACGACGTGTTTCTGCTTTGATATAAGCAATATCTTCACCACTTGCAATACCAAGGAATTTTACGTGCTCATCATTGATAAATGGGTCATCCAAATCATCATTTTTGTAGTAAAATTCAACGATTGGAGTATCTAATTTAATTCCTTCCTCTACCCCAAAACGTTTTGAGAATGAGCCTGCAGTGACATTACGCAAAACAACTTCAAGTGGAATGATATCCACCTTTTTATTCAATTGTTCGGTTTCTGACAATTGTTTAACAAAGTGAGTTGTCACACCTGCTTCATTCAATTTCGTAAAAATGAAAGATGAGATTTGATTATTAAGAACGCCTTTACCTTTAATCGTCTCTTTACGAGCACCATTAAGCATGGTCGCTTGGTCTTTGTAATGTGCAATAATAAGATTTTCATCATCTGTCAAAAATAAATCTTTAGCTTTTCCCGAATATAACAAATCACTTGTCATTTCAATATTCGCCTTTCACATTTTTCTGACTTAAGTCTATCATATTCAAAAAGGATTTTCAAGAAAATACCGTACAATATTTGCAAACATCAAAAAAACAGCTGGGGTTTCAGCTGTTTTCTCATATTTTCTTTATTTAGTCAATAAAAAGTTCGTTTTTATGCTTCCTTCAAATTTTTCTGCACACAAGCGATAACATCACTCACATTCTTCAACTCATCTATATCTTCGTCTGAAATTTCAATACCAAATTCATCTTCCACAGTTAGAATAAATTCCATCAAATCAACAGAATCTGCTTGTAAGTCATCTTTCAAACTAAGTGTTTGAGAAACTTGAAATCCCTCACCACGACTTTCCTGAATAATTTCTACGATTCTTTCGTAAATTTCTTGTTCTGTCATTCTGCCCCTCCCGAAAATTCATTTACTGCTTTTCCTACAACATCCGTTTCCAACATTGTACAAATTTGACGAATCGTGCTATAAACTGCTTTTGCATCGCTCGCTCCATGTGTTTTCACAACAGGTGCTTTTACTCCAAATAAAACAGCACCGCCTACATCAGAATAATTTAAACTACTCTTCAAAGACTTTAGACTGTCTTTCAGCAACACTGCACCTAGTTTTGCTTTCCAGCCACCGTTCAAAATGGATTTCTTGAGCTGACTCATAATTCCCATGGCTGTTCCCTCCATGGATTTTAACACAGCATTACCTGTAAATCCGTCCGCTACCACAACGTCTGCTACATGATCCATTAAATCACGCGCTTCCACATTTCCAATGAAATTTAGCGAGGAGTCCGCTACTAACAAATCATACACTTCCTTACGAAGCGAATCACCCTTGCTCGCTTCCGTCCCATTGTTTAAAAGCCCTACGCGTGGTTGTTTGATTCCACGGACATTTTCAGCATAAAATGACCCTAAAATAGCATACTGATGTAAATGATGAGCTGTATTTTCCGCATTAGCCCCCAAATCCAACATATCAAAGCCTTTGCCATCTGTCGTTGGTAATGTGGACATCAAACCTGGACGATCAATATTCTTGATACGTCCGACGATGAAGAATCCCGCAGCCAAAAGCGCTCCCGTATTTCCAGCAGAAAGTACCGCATCTGCTTCTCCGTCCTTTACTGCCTTTGCTGCCAGCACCATACTAGCATTTTTCTTCTTGCGAATTGCTTTAGTTGGCTCATCATCTGAATTGATTTTTTCATCTGTATGAACAATACGAACCCGCTCAGCTACTGTTAAATACTGCTTGATTTTTGCTTCATCTCCATAAAGAATGACTTCAATATTCGAAAAATCGTTCAGTGCTTGATTGACTCCCTCTACAATAGATTGTGGAGCATAATCGCCACCCATGGCATCAATCGCTATTTTTTTCATTTCGACTCCTTATTCTTTAAAATTTCTCCCCAGTCTCCCAGAGAATCAATAAATTTTTTTGGCTTTAGATGAATCCCAACATATTCTTCATAAATTTGATCAATCACTTTTCGTAATTGTCGTTTTAACTCA
The DNA here is from genome assembly GCF_001812815.1 of Streptococcus sp. HMSC073A12. Classification (NCBI taxonomy): domain Bacteria; kingdom Bacillati; phylum Bacillota; class Bacilli; order Lactobacillales; family Streptococcaceae; genus Streptococcus; species Streptococcus sp. HMSC073A12. The sequence continues at coordinate 69,528 of NZ_KV810540.1, forward strand.
GGATTCAAAGAAATGGTCTCCAATTCACTATATTGAATCGCTTGAAATTGGTCTAATAAGTAAGGAATGTTGGGATCCAAATGACTCCGTCTCTCGTCTTTGTTGTAATGTTCCGAGCATAAAACGCCGTTATAAGTAAAAGAAAAATCAAACGGCAATCCTACTCGGTGGCAAAAGCAGCATTCATGGAAATTCAAATAAATTCCAAAACGTGACAAAATTTGAATTTCAAAAATATTGGTCAGCACCTCATAATCCAAGCCCTGCTCCATCAATTCCAACGTTTTTTGCAAAAAAGCAAAGAGAGCCGAATCTATTTTATTATCCTGAATACTGGCGTCTGCCAGAGCTACCACATAAGTTGCATAAGCCATTGTAAACAAATCATGATTGATATGCTGGAAAGTCGTAACCTCTTGATAATCATCGATATAACTCAAACCGTCATCATTTATTTTCATCAAAAAATCGGCCACTACCAATGGTTGGACAACCGGATTCAACTTAGAATTTCTAGCATGTTTCACGAAAAACATTCGCTTACCAGCTTGCTCTGTGAAAATTTTGACCAGTTTATCATTTTCTCGGAAATTACGATTATAGAGAACCAAACCTTTACTTGTGATGGATTTCAGCATACTCCTCCATATATTCCTCAAGCCGCTTCATAGCTTCTTTTATCGTATCCATGCTGGCCGCATAAGAAAGACGTACATAACCTTCCCCATACTGACCAAAAGCAGCACCAGGAATGAAAGCAACTGCTTTTTTTTGTGCAAAATCCTTCAAAAAAGCAAAAGAATCTTGATTATAGCCAGCTGGAATTTTGGCAAAAATGTAAAATGCACCATCTGGCTTGATAATCTTAAAGCCCAATTCTGTCATTTTTTCGATAATGTAATCGCGACGCTCAATATATTCCCTTTTCATTGGCTCTGCATCGTCTTTACCCGCTGTCAATGCCTCCACTCCTGCAAATTGAGCCATCGTGTTTGCGGCTGTCACCAAATATTGGTGACTTTTAATCAATTGAGCCGTAAAAGCAGCTGGGGCAAAGGTGAAACCTAGACGCCAGCCTGTCATCGCATGCGATTTAGACAAACCATTAATCACAATCGTTTGCTCTGGTAAAAATTCTGCAATAGATACATGTGGTTGCTCGGTATAAGTCAGCTCAGAGTACACTTCATCGCAAACAACAAAGACGTCATACTTTTTCAATACATCGGCTAACGCAGCCATTTGTTCTCGTGAATAAGTTACTCCTGTCGGATTAGCTGGATAATTCAAAATCACCGCTTTAAGCTGATTACCTTGCTTCAAGATAGCCTTTTCCAGCATTTCAGGTGTTAAAACAAAGTCATTTTCTGTGGTATCAATCTCGACAATTTCTGCTCCCACAAGATTCACAATTGGTTCATATCCTGGATAAGCAGGTGCAGGCAAAAGTACCTTGTCTCCTTCTTCTAAGATAGCTGTCAACGTAGCAGATAAAGCTTCGGTTGCCCCAATTGTCACTAAAATTTCTGTTTCAGGATCATAAGAAAGATTGTATTTTTCGTTTACAAATTGACTGGCTGCCTGACGCAATTCTAACAACCCACTCATGCCCGTATAATGACTCTCGTTTGCATCAATTGCCGCTTTCGCAGCTTCTTTTACATGATCTGGAGTTGTAAAATCAGGCTCTCCCAATGTCAAACGAAGAACTCCAGAAATGCTCGAAATAGATTGATCAAATTGCCGAATCAAAGAAACTTCAATTTTATCTAAATTTTTGTTAAAACGTTTCGTCAAATCCATATTTTACCTCCAAAATCTGATAGAACTATTATACTATAAAACCTAAGTCATAGCAAAAATATCATAATATTGAGAAAATTCATCACTTATCATCTGATTGAAGCAAAAGAATCACTCCAGCTATTAGAGTGATTCCTATCTAGATGTTCTTACATTAAAGAGCCGTTAAAGTTTCAAATAATGGCGAAAGAGGACGTTTTTCATGGATACGTACAATCGCCTCTGCCAAAAGATGAGCAATTGAAATTTGTTCAATTTTATCAATTAAACGTTCTTCCGGCAAATAAATTGTATCTAACACGACCAATTTTTTAATCGCTGATTTTTGAATATTATCCATAGCAGGGCCCGAAAGTACTGGATGAGTACAGCTTGCATAAACTTCTACCGCACCTGCATCAGCAAGTGCATCAGCAGCATGGCAAATTGTCCCAGCTGTATCAATCATATCGTCAATTAAAATACAAGTTTTGCCTTCTACTTTACCGATGATATTCATCACTTCACTCGTATTCATCTTATCTACACTACGACGCTTATCAATAATAGCAATCGGTGTTTTCAAAAATTCAGCTAATTTACGAGCGCGCGTCACACCACCGTGGTCAGGGCTAACAACTACATAATCGCTACCTGTCATCCCACGACGTTCAAAATAATCCGCAATGAGAGGAGCCCCCATAAGATGATCTACTGGAATATCAAAAAATCCTTGAATTTGAGCCGCATGTAAATCAATTGTCAGCAAACGATCAACACCAGCCACTTGCAACATATTTGCAACTAATTTTGAAGTAATTGGCTCACGAGCACGTGCCTTTCGGTCTTGACGAGCATAGCCATAATAAGGCATTACAACATTGATTGATTCAGCACTTGCACGCTTTAAAGCATCCACCATGATTAAAATTTCCATCAAATTATCATTGACGGGCGAGCTCGTTGACTGCAAGATAAAAACATGTTTTCCGCGGATAGATTCTTCGATATTTACTTGAATCTCCCCATCAGAAAATTGACGCACAGTTGACTTTCCAAGCTCCATACCAATCTCTTGAGCAACACGTTTAGCCAGTTCCTGGTTAGATGAAAGAGCAAAAAGCTTTAAATCAGAAAACGACATGATTTCCTCCAGTATATATTCGTTTCTTTGTAAATCAGTTACAAATTTCTCCACTTAACATTGTAACCCTTTTTAGTGAATTTTTCAATTAAAAATAAAAAACGCAAGATGCGCTTTTTATTTTTATATTCATTAATTTGGATAGATGTAAGTAAATGAACCTTGTCCTGCAACAGCTGGATTGAACCAACCACGATAATTTCCAATAGCTTGATTACCTGCATAATTTGCTTCAGATACTTGAATACTTGTAGCTGATTGAACAGCTGTTACAACAGCAACGTGTCCATAACCACCATCGTTCCATGAAATGATCGCACCTACTTGAGGTGTTGAACCTGTACGGAAACCAGCTGCAGCCGCACTTGCTGCCCATTGAGCCCCATTGCCCCAATAATCACCAGCCCACGGAGCTAATGTTTTTGCTCCCCATGTACATTGACCAACTGGATAAGTTGAAGCAGATGAACTATATGTAGGACGGCTCACAGTTCTAGTAGTAGTTGTTGCTGCTACACCACTATTGTTGTTTACAGCTTGTACTTGTGCTGCCAAACTTGTATTAGCAGAAGAAGCTACAGCTTGTTCTTGCGCCACTTGTTGTGCTTTATAAGCTGCTTCTTGTGCTGCTGCCTCTTCAGCTGCCTTTTGTGCCGCTGCTTTTTGTGCCAACAATGAGTTCTTTTCACCTTCAGCAGTTGCTTTTTCCGCAGCAAGATTCAACTGCGCTGCTTTTAGTTCAGCTTGCTTAGTAGACAATGTTTTTGCATCATTTGCAAGTGTTTGTTGATTTGCGATAACAGTATTTATCGCTTCATTATTTGCTACTTGTTTTTCAGAAATAGCTTTTTTATCTTGCTTTTGTTGTTCCAACATTTTATTGTTTGCTGAAACAATTTCACTCATCGCAGAAACACGTGAAATAGCTTCTGTAATCGATTTTGAATTTACAATTGTATTGATATAGCTTGTAGCTGTACCGCTCGTTTGAGCACTACGTGCTTGATTAGCCAATGATTCATTACGCGCTACAATATTCTTAGACAACGTTTCGATTTCAGCCGATAATTTTGTTGATTCAGCTTGAAGTTTTTCGTTTTCAGCTTTCAATTTTTCTTGTTGAGATTGAATAGATGAAACTTGAGCTTGAATTTGATCTACTTGAGCTTGAGCTGATTTTTGTTGATCATTCAAACTATTAATTTTACTATCTTGTGCAGCAATCTTGTCATCAGTAGAATCTGCATGTACATTTACAAGAGATACTCCCTGTGCAAGAACCATTGTACTTAATAAAATTGATGTAAGTAATTTTTTCTTCATAAACGATTATACTCCTATTCAATAAGACAATTATAAGTATAACAAAAAAAGGCGCTGAGTATGTTACGCCTTTATTACATTTCTATTGCCAATTCATCATAAAATCTTATCATAAATATATCTTCTCCAAAATTGGTTGAAGCAACAAAAAGAATAGTAAATTTGAGACCATTGTCGGAGCAATTGTATAAACGACAAAATCTGCAAAAGACATTTGAACTAGATGGGTAACATTTGCCAAAGCGAATGTAGCCACCTCAAAGAAAAATACTAAAATGGCAACTGTAAAAAAACGACTAACTCGATTAGACATCAAAACAGAATTATATTTACTAATAACAATCCCCGCTAAAGGCAACAATAGTGTCGAAATGCCGATAACATGAAAATAATACGCATCATACAATAAACCAATTAACAGCAACATGGTAAAATTAGTATTTTCTGAAAGATTTATCGAAATATACAAAATAAAGATAAGCAAAAGATGACTTAGTAAGTGGATATTATTTGGAAATAAATTAGTCAAAAGATTTGAAAGATGACCATCTACTAACATCACAACAAATAAAACCAAAAAGGGTAAAATGTAGCTTTTAAAAAATTTCATATCAATTTCCTACTAATGTCACCACACGAATATCTGATAAATCCGTACTTGGTTTTACAAAGACTTCTTTTGTTAAATGGTCCGATTTTTCAGTAACAGAAAGGACTGTTCCAACCGGAATATTAGGAATGTTGTACGTTCCTAAACCACTGGTCACAACTTTCTCACCTTTTTTAATGGCATCCGAACTATTTAACTGACTGATAATAAAAGCAGATTTTTCTTTACTGTAGCCAACAATCACACCATAAATTGTACTTGTCTCCGTTTGAATTCTTACTGAAATATTATCAACATTTTTATTATTTGTTAAAAGATTTACTTGGCTAGAATGAGAAGCGACATCTTTCACACTACCAATCAAGCCACCGTTTGCCACCGCTAGCATTGTATTTTGAATTCCATTTTGACGACCAGCATTGACAGTTAATTCAGATAACCAAGAAACCGGCATACGCATAATAACATCAGATGAAACCGTTTTTTTTGACTCATAAAGATTTTTCATTTCTAATAGCTGTCTTAATTGAGCATTTTCATCTTTTAATGAAGCTGAATCAGCAGATTGTTCTTCTGCTTTAAATAAAGCTTTTTTTAATTGCTTGTTTTCTTTATATGTCCGTGATAAATCAGTCAAATCTGATTTAACATCCACCAAAAAATTAAATGGTTTTGAAATAATATTATCCAAAATAGAAACAACATTAGAAGTTGCATTCACCACACCTAAAGAACGAGTAGTAACCAAAAGTACAGAAGTTATTATTATCAAAACAGCAGTCATAATAAGAAATTTGGATTTTTTCATATGATTCACTCTACTCCAAAATAGATACAATATCTATCACACAAGATTCACAGATAACAGAAAAGGAGATAGCTATCGCTACACTCCTTACATACGGAGAATGGGGGATTCGAACCCCCGCGCCAGTTACCCGACCTAACGATTTAGCAAACCGTCCTCTTCAGCCTCTTGAGTAATTCTCCAAAAATTATTATGGGCACGAGTGGACTCGAACCACCGACCTCAC
>NZ_KV810541.1:0-947 GCF_001812815.1 Streptococcus sp. HMSC073A12
TTAATTTCAAAATATCTCAAATTATAATCTAGTATGATTTGTTCCATTCTCAATTGTAGTCCCATGATACTTCTAGTCAACGTGTGCTCAATATCAAATAGCGCACAAGGTTCAGAAAAGCGATTTTCAATCGTTCTTCTCATGACAAGTAACTGCCAGTAATTATGTTGTTCTGCACCGACCATGTTTTGACGTAAAGGTGTCCATAAGTGATATCCTTTCTGTTCTAACGTATCTTTTAGCTCTTGACTGAGATAGCCTAAATCGGCAAGAACTATAGATTGTTTCCCTCCTTCTAGGAGCTCGTCAACGACTTTGATGTCGTGTACAGAAGCTGGTGTCACAACATAGTTGAGGATATAACCCGACAAAGTGACCAACATATGGACTTTAAAACCATAGAACCAAAGGTTTTTAGCAGCATTATACCCAATATCAGCGAAATCACTGAAAATCTTGGCTCTATGATTGCGAATAGGCTGGCAAAGTGGCAATGGAAAACTGTCCATAATCACAATGCTATCTGGCGAGAGTGCCCCACTCAAGGCTTGTCGAATGAGTTGAACCAACCAAATCAAGTGTTTTGTCCGTCTGTTAAATCGACTTCTTTCTAGCAAGTTGTCCCCAAAGAAAAGTTGACAAATCCTGTAAAAACGGCGTTGAGATGTTATCCCTAACTCAGCTTGAAGCAGCAATAAAACAAGAAGAGACTCATCTGAAACTTTGGCTAAACCGATATTGCGACGATGTTTCAACAAATCAGGGCAGTAAGTTCGATAAAATTGAGAACTGATTTGGGATAATTGTTTCATATTCCATTGTAAATGATGGGATTTATCGGTATAATGTAAGTGGCTCATTAGGACTACCTCCTGTTTGTTTCGTTACTTACAGTATAGTCCTTTTGGGCTTTTATAGTATTTTGAAATTAAATAGCACCACGGGTA
>NZ_KV810542.1:0-391 GCF_001812815.1 Streptococcus sp. HMSC073A12
CCTTTCTAGATCTTAGCTTTTCTTCAACCCACTACAGTTGACAATGAGCCCGAAAAAACGGTATAGCCGTATTTCACGACTATACCGTAATGTTCGGGATTACAAACTCCCTATGTTGCATTGCCTAACCTATTGGTTGTTATTTTTCTTAAGCCCCAGTGCTAGTGCTGAAAGAGCAGATCCAATCAGTGTCATGACACCTACATAGAATGGTGCGCTCGTTGCATCGCCAGTTTTTGGTAGAACATTTGCAGAAGAATTTGTCCCTTTATTTCCTGTATTTCCATTTATAGAACCAGGCTGTGCTGTTCCTGGGTTCATTGGATGCTCCGGTTTGGCCGGTTCTTCGGTGAAGGCCCAAGAACCTGTAATGCTTGCGTTCTTGTCACCC
>NZ_KV810543.1:0-14729 GCF_001812815.1 Streptococcus sp. HMSC073A12
CGAGTAAACGTTGCACTTTTTATTGCAATTTATCTAAAGAAAAAAATATTCTTGGTTTTTCGCTCATTGTTAATCCTGAGCTACTAGCAGCCCGGTACATTGCAAATATCATCGAATTTCCTAACGCGCTTTCCGTGGAGCATTTTTCAAATGGACGTGTCAGTTTAATGGCCTTCAAAGTCAAACAAAATAGCAACCTCTGCCAGATGACTTTATCTCAATTCCGAAAAAAATTTGGAAATGTTCTGATTTGTGCCATCGAACGCGATAACCAATTGTTCATTCCAGACGGTGAAATCACCATTTTGCAGAATGATACTATCTATGTCACTGGAAACCGAGTTGAGGTTATTCTTTTCCATAATTTCGTTCGACCAAAAGTCATAAAAAGTCTGATGCTCATTGGAGCTGGGAAAATTGCTTATTACCTACTCAATATCCTAAAAAATAGCAAAATAAAACTGAAGGTGATTGAAATCAATCCGAGACATGCTGAATGGTTTAGTCAAGAATTTCCACATTTACATATTGTTCAAGGAGACGGTACCGCAAAAGACATTTTACTAGAAGAAAGTGCTCCGCACTATGACGCTGTTGCCACTTTGATTGGTGTCGATGAGGAAAATATCATTTCATCTATGTTCCTTGAAAGCATGGGTATTCAAAAAAATATCACGAAAGTCAATCGGACTAGCTTGCTTGAAATCATTGACAGTCAGGAATTTTCAAGCAGTGTAACACCAAAGAGAATCGCTGTTGACACGATTATGCACTTTGTCCGCGGACGTGTGAATGCCCAATATTCTGATTTACAAGCCATGCACCACCTTGCCAATGGACAAATCGAAACCCTGCAATTTCAAATAAAGGAAGAAAATAAAATGACTGGAAGACCACATTCAAATAGGCGACCAAATCATCGTCACGACACTAATCCAAAATATCATGCAAATATATGATTTGTTAGAGAGGTAAGCCATGAATAGAAGTATGATTCGTTTCCTCCTCTCAAAATTGTTAATCATTGAAGCAGGACTGCTACTGATTCCCCTCATTGTAGCATTTATCTATCATGAACCCAATCAAAACCTGCTCTCAATTAGCGCTACAATTGGCATTCTCTTGGCAGTCGGACTTTTAGGCAGTTCTTTTAAGCCCAAAAATCATCATATTTATGCCAAAGAAGGGGTTTTAATTGTCGCCTTATGCTGGATACTTTGGTCCTTCTTTGGGGCGCTTCCTTTTGTTTTTTCAGGACAAATTCCTCATCTCATCGACGCTTTCTTTGAGATCAGTTCAGGCTTTACAACAACTGGAGCTTCTATCTTACCAGACGTCTCTGTTTTGTCACATTCCTTACTCTTTTGGCGTAGTTTTACCCACTTAATCGGAGGTATGGGAGTACTCGTCTTTGCTATTGCTATTATGGAAAATAATAAAAATGGTCATTTGGAAGTAATGCGAGCAGAAGTCCCTGGTCCTGTTTTTGGTAAAGTTGTCTCTAAATTAAAGGATACTGCACAAATTCTCTATTTGCTGTATTTAGCACTTTTTGCTATTTTTGTAGTGATTTATTATCTGGCAGGCATGCCTCTATTTGATAGCTTGATCATTGCCATGGGAACAGCGGGAACAGGAGGCTTTAGTGTCTACAATGACGGAATTGCTCACTATAACAGCTCTCTCATTACGTATCTAGTCAGTTTTGGAGTACTTATCTTTGGAGTGAATTTCAATCTCTATTACTTTTTACTATTGAGGAAATTTAAAGCATCCTTTGGCGATGAAGAATTGCGAACTTATCTCATTATTGTAGCATCTGCAACGATTTTCATCTGCCTTAATGTCTTTCATATCTACCAAAACCTCTCTCAAACTTTGGAGATTTCATTTTTTCAAGTCTCTAATATTATTACTACAACCGGCTTTGGTTTTGGAGACACCACGGCTTGGCCACTCTTTTCTCAGTTCATCCTCCTCATTCTTATGTGTATAGGGGGTTCTGCTGGTTCAACCGCCGGCGGTTTAAAGGTAGTTCGTTGCTTAATGCTGGTTCGCATTGCTAAAAATCAAGTATTGTCCACCCTCTCACCAAAGCGGGTATTGACTCTGCACGTCAATCATAGTGTAATTGACAAATACACTCAGCATAAAATCTTAAAATACCTTGTACTTTATACGATGATTATCATCTTTCTCATTTTCATCGTTAGTTTAGATAATAATAACTTGATGACAGTCGTCAGTGCCGTTCTTAGCTGTTTCAACAACATTGGACCAATGTTAGGAACAACTGATAGCTTTGCCATCTTTGGTCCTATTTCCAAACTCCTACTCTCTCTTGCAATGATCGCAGGGCGTTTAGAGATTTACCCAATGATCCTGCTCTTTATGCCACAGACATGGTCCAAACGATAGCATATCGCCTGAAAATCGCTGGTCATAAAACTAATATCTCAGACTGTAGACAAACCACCATTTTGGTAGGTTTGTCTTTTGTTTTCTAGAGAAAATGCTCCTTTGGATTGTTTTTTTATTTTCTTTTATCAACTAAGCCATAAATAAAATCCGTAAGAAACCTGAATTTCCTATGGCTTCGTTTGCCTATTCTTTTATAAATACAAAATTTTGGTGAATTAAAAATTTCATAATATTAAAATTCAAGAGCAAGTATTTTGACAGGGTTAAATTCTGGGTGATAAAATAGTTCAAAATAAAAACGTTTTCAAATAAGAAATAATTTTATTCTGTAGCTTCACCAGCTCTTTTTATTAACCTACAAATGATTAAGGAGTACAGAACAATGCCTTTAGAAATAATTACTAAAGAAGCATTTAAGCAACATTATCAAAAAGCGAAACGAAAATCCTTTATCCAATCCGTAGAAATGTCTATTCTATTGAAAAAAATAGGATATAATGTTGAGTTCATTGGCTTCTTTGATAACAATCAATTACAAGTATCAGCATTATTATTTAGTACAAAAATGGCAGGTGGTCCATACCTAGAAATCAACTCTGGACCTGTTGTCACTAATTATGAGTTCTTGCCTAAATTCTATGAAGAGTTAAAAATCTATGCAAAACAATTAAATGCTATAGAGCTGGTTGTGAAACCCTATGATATTTATCAAGTCTTCAATAGTAAAGGCGATCCCATTAGTACAGAAAAGAAGGAACTTGTATCTATGCTCACCAACCTGAATTACCAATTTGATGGCTTGCAAAAGGACTATCCTGGAGGTGAAGGTGATTGGCATTTTGTAAAAGACCTAGATGACTTAACAGAAGAAACATTACTAAAGTCTTTTACTAAACAAGGAAAATCATTAGTCAAAAAGGCTAAAACATTTGGTATAGAACTGCATAAACTTAAACGTAATGAGCTTTATAAATTTAAGCAGATTACTTCATCAACTTCTGAACGTCGCAACTATAATGATAAGACTTTAGATTATTATGAAAAATTTTATGATAGCTTTGGAAGCAATGCAGAATTTATTATAGCGAGCATAAATTTCAAAAATTATCTGGAGCATTTACAAAATAATCAGGATGAATTATCTAAAAAGATTAAATTACTACAAGATTATCTTGAAGAAAACAACCATTCCTCTGAAAAAAACTGAATCAATTTCGAGAACTATCTAGTCAATTTGAAACATTTGAAATACGAAAAAACGAAGTATACCAACTATTAAAAAAGTATGGAGACAAAAGTACAATATTAGCTGGCAGTCTTTAGATTTCACACAGCGAATGCCTTTAAAACTTTTCAATTCTCATTGAGTATGAGATGAACCAGCAACAAAAGGCCAGCGAGAAATACAAAAAACGAGCAATTTTGATTTTCTGTTAGTTAGAATGTCAAAATTGTCCGTTTTTCTTATTTGTAATATTAAGTTATAGTATTTTATAAAGAATCTCTGGTTGACCACTTTATAGAGGATGCGTCTCAACCTCTTTCTTTGTCTTCTGCATAATTGCGCTTCAAACTAAAAACATCTGGTACAGGATCATCTCCTCCTTCTGCCCAAGGATGACAACGCAAAATACGTGCAATTCCCATTAAGACACCTTTAGCACCGTGCTTTTCAATCGCTTGAATCATGTAATTTGAGCAAGTAGGCTGATAGCGACAAGAGGGTGGAAAGGCTGGCGAGATAAACTTTTGATAAAAACGCACTGGTTCGATAAAGATTTTTTTCATCATTTTTTCTTCGTCACAGCTAGGTTATGTAACTGGCTGACCTCTTTTTTATTGAGACGGCGAGCTTCACCCGGACGAAGACCAGTTAAATTCAAATGACCAAATTGCGTACGAGAAAGTTTATCTACTTGCAAGCCAACAGCTTCAAACATCTTTTTCACTTGGTGATTTCGTCCTTCATGAATGGTCAACTGAACAACCGAACGATTCTTAACCGGGTCTACTTTCAGAATTTCGTAAACCGCTGGTTTGGTTTTTTTGCCATCAACTTCCACACCTTTGGTCAAGGGACGGAGAACTTCTTTATCAGCCATTCCCTTGACACGAGCTACATAGACCTTATCAATTTCATTTCGCGGATGAATCATCTCATCTGTAAAATCGCCATCATTTGTCAAAATCAAAGCACCTGACGTATCCCAATCAAGTCGACCAACTGGATAGATTCTCTCTGTGACATTTGGCAACAAATCAACTACCGTTGGACGACCTTTATCATCTGTCACGCTAGAAATGACACCGCGAGGCTTGTTTAAGAGATAGTACACTTTTTCTTCATTGTAAATTGGCTGACCACTGACCTCAACACGATCACCTGACTTAATCGTCGTCGCCAACTCACGAACAACTTGTCCATTCACAGTGACAAGCCCTTGTTTTATCAACTCTTCTGCCTTTCTACGGCTCGCAATCCCAGCATGGGCAATATATTTATTGATTCTCATCCTCTATCCTTTCAGTAAATAGCTGACTTTCTTCTGCTATTAACTCTGTCTCTTCTACTATTGGCAATTCTTCTAAGCTATTAATTCCCATATAATCCAAAAAATAATCCGTTGTCACATAAAGATTTGGGCGCCCTAGCACTTCTTTTTTTCCATTTTCACGAATCAAGTCAAATATCTGCAACTTTGAAATCGCACCACTAGAATTGACCCCACGAATCTCATCCACTTCCATTCTCGTAATAGGCTGCTTATAAGCAATAATGGACAAAGTTTCCAAGGCGGCTCTTGATAAACTTTGATTGATCGGGGCTTTTGAATATTTCCGCAACAATTCAGCAAAATCTTGCTTGGTAACAATTTTATAAGTATTCGACGTCTCTAACAAGGCAAGACTTGAATCTTCATCTTTTTGATACTTTTCTGCCAATTTCTCCAAACTCTGTGTCACTCCCGTAGGAGGCATAGAGAGGAGCTCTGCCAGTTGACGGACACGCAAGCCGTCCTCGCCCGCCACAAAGAGCAGGGCTTCAATCTCTGCTAACTTACTCATTTCTTTTTCCTATTAGATAAATATTCCCAAAATTTTCTTCTTGTATCACTTGAATTTCCTGAACTTTTACTAATTCCAATGTCGCTAAAAATAAGGTAATCACTTCATTCATATCTTTTGTTTCTGAAAAAATGGCTTGCAGAGCAATTTTTTCTTGAGAATAACAGCGTTCACGTATCACATCCATCATGTCTTCGATTTTATATTCATCTTTGACAATCGTTGTATGACTTTGAGCAAATTCTTCTCTTTTTTGCGTCATCAATTTAGAAAAAGCCAAAAATAAATCAATCGTTGTCTTATCATGGAGCAATGTTGCACCTTCATACACCAATTCAATTTTAGGTTTGGAATAATAAAGAGCTCGTTCTTCATGTTGCTCAGCCATTTTCTCACCTAATAATTTGAACTTCCGATATTCCTCAATTTGAGAAAGCAAATCTTGCTCCAAATCTTCTTCAGTTTCTAAGCTATCAGCTACTTTGGGTAAGAGTTTTCGGCTTTTAATCAACATGAGCTGACTTGCCATTACCATGTATTCACCCGTCACTTCTAACTTCATAGCTTGAAGCGTCGCTACGTAAGCCAGATATTGCTCAATAACCTCTGTAATCGGCACATCATAGATATCCATTTGGTATCTTGACACCAAATGAAGCAATAAGTCCAATGGGCCTTCAAAATCTTTAATTTTTATGTCCATTATCTGTATTTTTCCAACGTCATCATTGTTTTCAAGCCTAAATTGCGCGCAATTTCATATATTTCTACGCCTTTTTCTCGCTGGCGTAAAATATATTGCTCCCGCAAACCCTGAGCTGATAAAGTAGCTTGATTTTTTTCAATCAAAAAAGCCTCTAATTGACGAAAGCCCCATTGCCGCGAATAGCTTTTTCCATTCTTTTCTAACAAGTAAGTTCCTTCCAGAGTTGTTTCCAATTCTCCAATCAATTGGTCTGGAATGGGCACAATACGCTTTTGACCTGCTTTCTCAATGCGAATAATCTGAAAATCCAGATTGACATCTGCTACTTTCAACTGCAAAATTTCGCTTGGTAAAAGCCCCATTTCTAAAATGAGAAGCGCAATCAAGCGACCGTTGTATTGATTTGTATCTGCATAAAAATCAGACAAATCCAAAATTTCCGCATCGTGTTCTTTCGGGATTCCCACTTTTGGCAACTCCAAACGATAAAAATCTGAAATCAATCGTTGCTTATATAAATAATGCAAAAATTGATTGATAGCAGATAATTTTCGTTTCTGAACAGAAGGTTTAAAGTCAGCGATAGAAGCTTGGTAAATCCGCAGATTGGTCTCTGTAATTTTTGCATGGGTCACATCTACGAACTGCTCCAAATCATAAAAATAAGCTGTTTTTGAATTGTCAGATAAATTTTTTCCTTCTAAAAAGGTTGTTATTTCTTCTTTCATTTTGGATGAATCTCGTATTCATTCGCAAAACTATGCAAAAGAGCATTAACTGCTTTTAGGATAGATTTGCGTGTAATAATTCCTTGAAATGTATTGTCCTGATCAACGACTGGCAAGAAGGACTCATCTACTAACTTATGCAGCACTTCTGTCAATGTAAAATCCGGACCGACTGTCAGGTCATCTTTTTTCGCCATGTGAACAATATCCGTTGTCATAAATTCCTCATCAGGGATTTCATGCTGCATTTGGTAAGACAAGATATCTGTCAGCGAAATAGTTCCAACAAACTTTTTCTGATCTGTCACAACGGGTACTCGCGAATAGGTCATCTGACTCAACAACAAAATAGCATGATCAGCATTGTGAGTATCAATCAAGACAGCTAAGTTTTCTGCCGGTGTTAAAAAAGTATCTTCTTGCTGTAAGAGAAAATTTTCAAATTCTTTGGCAATCATCGAGTAAACTCCTTTGATAGGCGAGAATACAGTTCGTGTTGACGCGTATAATAGTCCACTTGAAATGCATCATCACTAATCTCTACCTTAGCATAAAGTCGCTCATTGATAACACCTCGCGGTCGGCTGATAGAACCTGGATTTAAAAAGAGTGTTTTTCCTTCCATCCACGCATCTGGAATATGTAAATGCCCATACAAACAAATATCTGCATTTACCTCTTGTGCCCATAAGTCCAATTTTTGAAAACCAAAATTGATCTGTTGAAGATGTCCGTGAGTTTGCGCGATAATCGTGCCGTTTAAGTCTGTCACTAAGCGATCTGGATAACCATCATAGAAATCCATGTTCCCAGCTACAACGTAAATCCCTTGCCATACTTCATCATCACTTGGCAATTCAGAATCACCATTATGAAAAATAGCATCTACTTTTCCGAGATAATAGGTCTTTATCTCTTCTACAATAGCACGATCTCCATGAGAATCACTCATTACGATGATGGTTTGTTTTGCCATGTTGGAAATACCTCCACTAATTTTTGAACTGCTTGAGCTCGATGTGATTGAGCGTTTTTTTCTTCCATTGTTAATTCTGCAGATGTTTTGCCTGTTTCACCTACTAAAAATAAAGGATCATAGCCAAATCCATTTTCACCTTTCGGCTCAAAATTGATATAGCCTGACCAGTCAGCCTCTACGACCAGACTTTCTTTGTCAGGACTTGCCACCACAAGAGTTGTATGAAACTGTGCAGAGCGGTCTTTCAAGTCGAAAACCATTGCCAATTCATGTAGCAATTTTGCATTGTTTTCTAAGTCTGTTGCATCATTTCCAGCAAAGCGAGCAGACCAAACTCCAGGAAGACCACCTAGTGCATCCACTTTTAAGCCTGAGTCATCCGCCAATACCATTTTGCCAGTCAGCTTAGAAATGGTCTCTGCTTTCAAACGAGCATTTTCTTCAAAAGTCATTCCAGTTTCTGCTACCTCTGGCAAATCAGGGTAGTCATTCAGGTTTTCAATTTTGTAGCCTAATTTTTCAAATATTTTACGAAATTCAGCAGTTTTTCCTTCATTGCGAGTAGCGACTAAAATCGTATCTCCGACTGTCAAACCTGACAAGTTTTTCTGAGAAAAGAAATCATTCAGCTGAATCCCATTTTTAGGCAAATGCACTAAAACTAACTGTCCTTTTTCCGTAATCAGAATAGCACCTTTATGAAATTGCGCCTGAAACTGTGAATCTTGATTTTCATTAATCATTTGCAGGACAAATTGAACAAAAGACATTATGGAGTTATATTGAATCACTGCAACAGAAAAAGACTGCTCTTCAACTACTAATTGACGGAGCCCTTCTTCCATGCGACTCAATTCTTCTGAAACGACGTCTTTAAAATAGAATCCACCACCATAGGGAGACCATTCTCCAACATACCAATCTTGGGTATCTTTATACTCATAAATTTTGCTACTCATAAGGTCACATGCTCCACATTTATTTCTTTATTTAGCCACGTTTCTGCAATTTCAGCAAAACTTTTCGCATTTGCTGTTGTAAAAAAGCGGTGTTGAGGAAGTTCTCCTTCTCTGCTGTGATTGATTTCAAAATAATTGAGCAAAACAGAAATGTCCCGCACGCATTCTGCTCCACTATCAATCAGTTTCACTGTTGGTCCCATTACATTTTGAATGATTGGTTTTAGCAAAGGATAATGCGTACAGCCTAACACTAAAGTATCTACCCTGCCTTTTAGCGGCATCAAGCTCTCATAGACCACTTTTTTCGTAATGCTAGACGACAGCTCGTTAGACTCTACCAGTGGGACAAACTTGGGACAAGAAAGACTTGTCACCTCCACTTCTGGTAAAAGACGTTCGATTTTTTGCCGATAAATATCTGATTGAATCGTCATTGGCGTTCCAATAATGCCAATCGTCCCATGTTGAGAGGCTTTAATTGCTGCGCTAGCTCCCGGTAAAATCACTCCCAAAACTGGAATATCCAATTTTTCTTTGATTTCTTCCCAAACCACAGCAGTAGCTGTATTGCAGGCGAGAACAATCATTTTGACATTTTTAGTTAAGAGAAATTGCACTAATTGCCATGTATACTCGCGAATCTGATCTGCTGGTCTGGGACCATAAGGCGCACGTGCAGAATCACCGATATAAATCACTTCCTCATGTGGAAGCTGCCGCATCAATTCACGAACAACTGTCAAACCGCCCACTCCTGAGTCTAAAAAACCAATTGGTCGATTATCCATAAGTTCTTCTTTCTAAAGAAGGGACTGGGTGCAAGTCCCAAATCCCCATTCATTTATCTCTTTAAAAATCAAATTTTATACTGTTTTAACAGCTTATTTTTTCTTTTTAGCATTTTCAAGTGCTGCTTTTTGTTGATTTTTAATTTGACGATACACTTGTTGTACCTTTGCTTCATTTGGCTTTTGTCCATTTGCAGATAGCATCGTACGAACCGCATCAATATTCAAACGTGGATTGTCTGCAAATTCTTTTTCAATTTGTTTGCGAACTAGATACATTCCAGCGAGCATGCCACCAAAAAAAGCCACAATAATCAACAAAATAGCTAATAGTAAATTCATAAATATGTAATCCTCTTTTCCCTTTTTACATCTTCTTATTATATCAAAAATTGTCTATTTTTCAAAATCAAAGCCATACAAAGTTGCGAAGTAGTCCTCTGGTATTTCAGCACGCCGAATCATTCGTACACCGCCGTCTTCTTCCAGTAAAATTTCAGCTGAACGAAGTTTAGCATTGTACTGATGGCCCATTGAAAAACCATGTGCTCCTGTATCGTGAATCACTAAGGTATCCCCAATATTGGTAATCGGCAGTTCGCGCTGAATGGCAAATTTATCATTGTTTTCACAAAGACTGCCGACCACATCCACTATTTCTGTCGGTCCGTCTGGGTGATCCATATTTGTAATATGATGATAAGCGCCATACATAGCAGGACGCAGCAGGTTCACTGCTGAAGCATCTACACCAATGTAAGTGCGATAAGTCTTCTTTTTATGCAATACTTTCGTCACCAATAATCCATGAGGGGCCAGCATAAAACGTCCCAGTTCCGTAAAAATTTTAACCTTTCCTAAACCTGCAGGTGTTAAAATTTCCTCATAAACTCGGCGAACTCCTTGCCCAATCGCTAAAATGTCATTTGCTTTTTCTTCTGGACGATAAGGAACGCCTACTCCGCCTGAAAGATTGATAAAATCCAGGTCCACATTGGTCTCAGCTACGACCTCAACGGCTAATTCAAATAGCTGACGGGCTAATTCAGGATAATAATGATTCGTAACAGTATTAGAAGCTAATAAGGCATGAATCCCAAATTTTTTAACGCCCAAATTTTTTAAATCTTTAAATGCTTGGATGAGTTGTTCTTTGGTCATCCCGAATTTGGCTTCTTCTGGAGAATCCATAATATCTGTTCCCAACTCAAATACACCGCCTGGGTTATAGCGGCAAGAAATAATTTCTGGAATGCTCGCCACTTCCTGTAAAAATGCAACATCTTCATAAGCATCAAGATTGATAGTAGCTCCCAATTCACGCGCAAATTGCATTTCTTTTGCAGGCGTGTCATTGGACAAAAACATCATGTCATTTCCTGAAAAACCTACTTTTTGGCTCATCAAAAGTTCTACATAGCTGGCACAATCTACTCCACAGCCTTCTTCTTTCAAGATTTTCAAAATAGTCGGATTCGGAGTTGCCTTCACTGCAAAATACTCTTTAAATCCTTGATTCCAAGAAAAGGCTTTCTGAAGCGCACGAGCTGTTGCACGAATACCTTTCTCATCATACAAATGAAATGGTGTTGGAAATTGAGCTGTGATTTCAGCTAATTTTTCACGACTGATATAAGGTTCATTCATAACTAGTCTCATACTTTCTTTTCATTTGCTTTATTATATCATAAAAAAAGAAGCTGAAACCAGTCCAACTTCTAATTCTTGCTTTTAATTATCTCTTCCAAAAATACGAAGAATGCTGAGGAACAGATTGATAAAATCAAGGTAAAGGCTTAAGGCGAGTGAAACTGCCCAACCAGCTGCTACATTTCCGCCTGATTGCTCATAGACATAGCGAATTCTTTGATTATCCCAAGCAATCAATCCAGAGAAGATAATCACACTAATAATGCTAATGATGAAATCTAGTCCAGAACTTCTAAGGAAAATATTCACCAAACTAGCGATGATAACTCCAATCAGAACTGCAATAAAGGATCTGCCCAGACCAGAAAGATCTTTTTTGGTAAATTTCCCAATCAATGCCATAGCAAAAAACATCGCTGACGAGGTAATGAAGGCTGCTAAAACCGTTGCTTGTGTGTAAAGAGCCAACACTAAACTAATCGTAAAGCCATTTAAAGCCGAATAAACTAGAAAAGTTGGCAATGCAGCTGGATTGTTTTTGGCAGACATTCCTGAAGCTACCCAGACAAGAACCAACTCAGCAAAAATAGCTAAGTAAAAAATCCAACTATTCGCCATTATTACTGAATAAATCACATCTTGAAATATTGTTAACATCAAAGCCGAGACAAGGGCAGAAATGCCAATCCCCATACCGACTAATGAATAAACTTTAGCGTAAAAACTATTGATACCACTATTTTCTTGAATAATTGTATTGTTCATAAGCTCTCTCCTTTATTGTTATATGTTATGATTTTAACGTTTTTCTGTGGAAAAGTCTTCTTTTAGCCATTCTTTTCCGAACTGGCGCCATCGCTTCCTTAATTGCCCAGTATTTATCCACCATGGTGACAATATAAGCCTCTTTATACCGCGGTGGTGCCAATGTTGCTCCCCACATATGCTTAACAATAATATCTTCTTCAACTTTATTCAGCCTGGTCACTTTGCGTGCATTTCGTACTGCTAAACGAGGGTGTACCCAAGCATGGCTTTTATTAAATTTCGTTTCCCGCCAATCATAGTAAAACATATCGTGCAGAAGACCTCCACGCGCGGTACTTTTTGCATCCCAACCTAATTTCTTAGCAATTTTATAACTCGTATAACTAACATGAATCGAATGTTCCAAACGGTTGGAATAAATGTGATGTGTTATGGTTTTTAATTTCTGGACGCGTGGTTGAGCAATCAATTGTACAACATGATCCATATACTCTTTATCTTCTTTATAAAGCATAGAACCACCTCCATGTGCTTCAAATTATAAATATATTTCTAAATTTTAACTTAAAGAAAAGATGAGAATTCCTGCTGCAACGGCGACATTTAAACTCTCAGCTCGTCCTTTCATCGAAATATGAATGAGGTAATCAGCCGCTTCTGCCATTTCAGAACTAATCCCCTGACCTTCATTTCCCAACACAAGAGCAAAATCCGACAGTGGTGCTAACTCCCGATAATCCATCGAATCTTTTGAAAGTGTCGTTGCCAATATCGGAAATTGTACTTGTTTAGCAAGGTCAAGAAAATCTGCTGTTTTTACTCGATAAATAGGCAAATGAAAATGGCTGCCTTGCATGGAACGCAGAGTTTTCAGATTGTAAATATCTGCTGAATGCTGCGAAATAAACACCCCATCATAGCCAGCCGCATCAGCTGTTCGGATAATCGTGCCCACATTCCCCGGATCTTGCACATCTTCTAAAAAAAGATATTTCCCTTTGAGAACGGAAGGAAGCATCTGTTTTTCAAAAGCAATTTCTGCCACGATGCCCTGCGGTGTTTTGGAATCAGCCAAATCCGCCAAAATTTCTGCCGTCACTACATGAACTTGAGGAAAATCCTGCACTCTGTCGACAAATTCTTCTAAAACAAAGATATGCCGAATTTTAGCTTGTGCATTGACTGCTTCTTCAAATAAATGCCAGCCTTCAATCAAATAAGAATCTTTTCGATATTTTTTTTGAAGTAATTTTTTAGTATTTTTTACCACATTATTAGCTTTTGAGGTTATAATATTCATAGAACTATTATATCACAAAAAGGAGGCTCACATGCAAAAAGTAAGAATGATTGCGCAAGGTCGTGTGCAAGGTGTCGGCTTTCGTTGGGGTGTTTACACACTTGCCAAAGAAATCGGTGGTATCACCGGTCGTGTCTGGAATAATGAAGACGGAACTGTAGAGATTTTAGCACAAGCGAAGAATTCTGCCCTCATGGCAAAATTTATCCAAGAAATCCGCAAAGGACCAACGCCATTTTCAAAAGTCAGCTATTTAGATGTCACAATGGCTAATTTTGATTCCTATTCAGATTTTAAAATTGCAAATTAGGTCTCAAGAACTATTGTATATTTAGAAAAAAAACAGTAGAATAGAAAGGTATTATTTTTTAGAAAAAGGAAACAAACACGTGAAAAAATTAAATCGTATTTTATTCTCAGGGTTAGGGCTGTCTATGCTTCTGCTACTCTCAGGATGTGTACAAGTCAAAAATGGTAAGCCTGTTGGATTGGTCTGGGATATTATCGGAAGACCAATGAGCCTTGCCATTCAGTATTTTGCTAATAATATGGGGCTTGGTTTTGGTGTTGCCATCATCATTGTTACTTTGATTGTCCGCTTGATTATCCTTCCGCTTGGACTTTATCAGTCTTGGAAATCAACTTACCAATCAGAAAAGATGAATTATTTGAAGCCTATTTTTGAACCTATCCAAGAACGCATGAAGAACGCTGAAACACAAGAAGAAAAACTGGCTGCTCAGCAAGCTCTCATGGCTGCTCAAAAAGAAAATGGTGTCAATATGCTCGGAGGTATCGGATGTCTTCCTCTCCTGATTCAATTACCATTTTTCTCTGCCCTTTATTTCTCTGCTCAATACACTGAAGGAGTAGCTAAGAGTGTCTTCCTAGGAATTCCACTCGGAAAAGCCAGCATTCTTCTCACCATTATTGTCGGAATTTTGTATTTCATTCAATCTGCTTTGACCCTTGTCGGCGTTGATGAGGTTCAAAAAGAGCAAATGAAGAAAATGATGTACATGAGCCCGCTCATGATTGTCATCTTCTCGTTCACAGCTCCAGCAGGTGTTACACTTTACTGGGTAGTCGGTGGTTTCATCATGATTATCCAACAATTGATTATCAATCATTACATCCGTCCTCAACTCAGAAAACGCGTAGCTGAAGAATATAAAAATAATCCGCCTAAAGCCATTAAAAATTCTGGTCGTAAAAAAGATGTAACACCTCAAGCACAGGCTGTTATTGAAAATAGAAAACAAAATAAAAAGAAAAATCGTAACGCTGGAAAACAACGTTCAAGATAAGCAAAAAAGCTGGAACAATCATGTACTGCCCCCAAAAAGTTAGACAAAAAATAT
>NZ_KV810544.1:0-252 GCF_001812815.1 Streptococcus sp. HMSC073A12
ATCATCAACCAAAAAATTGCTCAGAAACTGATTGAGAAGGCTTCTATGACCGTCATTGCCCGCCAGCTTGCCATTTCAACTTCAACTGTCATTCGAAAGCTCAATGACTTCCGTTTTAAACATGATTTTTCTCGTCTTCCCGAGATTATGTCTTGGGATGAGTATGCCTTCACTAAGGGAAAGATGAGTTTCATTGCGCAAGATTTTGAAAAACTCAATATCATCACTGTTCTTGAGGGGAGAAGACAAGCT
>NZ_KV810545.1:0-407 GCF_001812815.1 Streptococcus sp. HMSC073A12
CAATCAGTTTCTGAGCAATTTTTTGGTTGATGATTCTTCTTGATGAGAGAAGTCTCAGCGACCATCATTTTCGAGCACTGATAGCACTTGAAACGTCGCTTTTTAAGGAGAATTCTAGTAGGCATACCAGTTGTTTCGAGGTAAGGAATTTTCGACGGTTTTTGGAAGTCATATTTCTTCATTTGACTTCCACACTCAGGACAAGAAGGAGCGTAGTAGTCCAGTTTAGCGATGATTTCCTTGTGTGTATCCTTATTGATGATATCTATAATTTGGATATTAGGATCTTTGATATCAAGGAGTTTTGTGATAAAATGTAATTGTTCCATATGAATCTTTCTAATGAGTTGTTTAGTCGCTTTTCATTATAGATATTATGGGGCTTTTTTCTACACAAAAATAGGCTC
>NZ_KV810546.1:0-662 GCF_001812815.1 Streptococcus sp. HMSC073A12
TATGCACCCTAGAGGAGTCGAACCTCTAACCGCCTGATTCGTAGTCAGGTACTCTATCCAGTTGAGCTAAGGGTGCTCTTTCCTATGCCGAGGACCGGAATCGAACCGGTACGATTGTTTCCAATCGCAGGATTTTAAGTCCTGTGCGTCTGCCAGTTCCGCCACCCCGGCTTCCTCAAGCGAACGACGGGGTTCGAACCCGCGACCCCCACCTTGGCAAGGTGATGTTCTACCACTGAACTACGTTCGCATTCGCTTCTTTCCTTTAATGCCGGCTACATGACTTGAACACGCGACCCTCTGATTACAAATCAGATGCTCTACCAACTGAGCTAAGCCGGCTTATCTCCTATGCGGGTGAAGGGACTTGAACCCCCACGCCGTTAAGCGCCAGATCCTAAATCTGGTGCGTCTGCCAATTCCGCCACACCCGCCTGTGACTATGACCCGTACTGGGCTCGAACCAGTGACCCTTTGATTAAAAGTCAAATGCTCTACCAACTGAGCTAACGAGTCTCTCTAATGTATCTCTATACACTAAAACGGTCCCGACGGGAATCGAACCCGCGATCTTCGCCGTGACAGGGCGACGTGATAACCGCTACACTACGGGACCTATTAAGCCTTTCCGCTTAAAGAAATGGGAGTTAACGGGATCGAAC
>NZ_KV810547.1:0-40309 GCF_001812815.1 Streptococcus sp. HMSC073A12
AGTTTTTTTGTTGCACTATATTTTACAATTTATCCTATAAAATAAGCATCTAACCAAAAACGAGTTAAACTTCTTATCCACTCTTCCTGTGAATTAACGAGAATACACCAAAAAAGCCGATGAAGTATAGGTTTTCATCAGCTTTTATGATACGTCCAGATGAGCAATTCGCAATGACTGCTATGAGGCTAAACTTATCCAAGAGCAACAATTTCATCAATTAAATCCTGATCATTCAGACCTGTTACTTGAACAACAACCTCTCTGACTGGTTGAGCTGCTAACATCTGGCCAAGTTTGACACTTTCTTCATCATTGACGTCACGATAATCAAAAACATAACCTACTGTTTTGAGCAGGTTGTCATAGGACAGACCTCGATCCTTGAGCTCGCGAATCGGGCGAATGAAACGTTCATCATAGCCTAGTTTGCGAATCGGAGTCCGAGCTACGCGACTAACATCATCCACGATAAAGGGATTTTCAAAGCGCTGAATGATAATTTTATGATAGTGCTCTAGCTCCTTTTCATCAAAATTCCACTTATCAATCAGGAGACTACGAATTTCAGCCAGAACTGCCTCAATCTGATCCTTGATTTGTGGATTCTGCAGAGCTTCTAAGATTGTTTTAGCACCATAATGAGCCCCAATGTAGGCTGAAGTTGCGTGACCAGAGTTGACTGAGAAGAGCTTGCGCTCGATGAAAGGCTCCAAATTTTCTTCATAGTGAACCTTATCTAAACGCAGATCCAGATTTTTTATGCGGCTAGTCTCCACTACCCATTCATTAAAAGGCTCTACGACTACAAAAAGTGGATCTTCATGGCTTTGAGCCGGTACAATCCGGTCAACCGCAGCATTAGGGAAACCAATATATTTTTCAGCAAATGCCATACCTTCTGGACTTAAATATTTTTTGACTTCCTGATAGAGGAATTGGGAACCACCAATCATATTTTCACAGGCCAAGACATCCAGAGGTTGTGTGTTCCCAACAGCTTGGCGGGCTTCAATTCCCTTAGCCAGAAGCTCCGCAATAAAGGGCAATATATTAGGCCCGATAGCAGTTGTCACAATGTCTGCCTTTTGAATAGCTTCAACAACTTGCTCTGGATGCTTCTTGCTATTGATACCAGTGACATTGGCTACCTCAATATGGGGCTGACCCTCTTGAGCAATTTCAATCTCATATTTGCCCTGCTTATTTAGAGCTTGAATAATATCGTCATTGACATCTACAAAGTCAATATGGAAGCCATTTTCAAACAAAATTTCACCGATAAAGCCACGGCCAATATTTCCGGCTCCAAAATGTACTGCATGTTTCATTGAATTTCTCCTTTGAGTTGATATAGTCGTTTAATTTATCTTTTCTTACTTTATTTCTCGTAGTGTTATAGTAGCTAATAATTTCTTGTGGAATCTCAATTTAGAATCTCCGAACTATACTTTGAACTATCTACACTAGCTGCTTACCATTGCCCTATTCTAGGATTAGATAGTTTCCCAGATTAATTCATTGTTAGAAAATTCCAACTGCATGAACTGAATAGCTTATTCGGCACCGTCCAACAGACGAATGACTTCTTCTTCAGACTGAGCATCTGCTAGCTTGATTACATTGTCCACATCGGCACAGAAGATAGAAATCTTCTGGATAATTTCCAAGTGCTCGTTGCCAATGCCAGCAATGCCAAAAAGAACTGTTGCTACTTTTGGATCGTCTGCATTGCCAAAATCAACTCCTTTTGGTACTTGAACGACTGTGATACCAGACTGAAGGACAGCCTTTTTAGCTTCATCAGTCCCATGGGGGATAGCAATGAAGTTGCCCATATAAACAGATAGTTCTTCATCACGATTAATCATAGCTTCAATATAGTCTTCAGTGACAAAGCCACTTTCATAAAGAACCTTTCCACAGAAGCGGATAGCTTCTTCTTTGTTAGAAAATTTCTCATTGAGTTTAATCAAATGTTTTTCAAGTTTCATCTTAGTTCTCCAATTTCTTGATTTTTTCATTAAATATGGTGTTGAGCAACTGATAAATGATGGTCTGATTACCAGTCTTATAAATCTCTGTATAGAGATGATTTTCAATAATAGACTGGCTGATAGTCGTCATCAAATCTCGCATTTCCTCACTGGCATCTGCAGCTGTCAGCATGAGTAGACAACGGCTGACTCTCTCCCTCTCCCTCTTCATGGACAGAGCAGTAACAGACTGTCTGAGCTCAAATATGGTAAAGCTACTGGTCGTCACCTTGCTGGACTGGGTATGCAAGAGGACCAAACCCGTATTTGGAATAGCCATAGGACTGGTTTCAAATCGGGACAGCAATTTTTCGACGAGATAGGAGTGGTCATTAACCTGAGACATCTGACTAATAATCTGTCTGATAGTTCCTTCAAAACTTTCTGGATTTGCTAGAGGAAGCAGGTGAAAATGGTTCAGTATCTGACTGCTAGCTTTTAGATATGCCTGAAGGTCATAGTTGACATCCTGAATCAGATCTTCTCTGGCCACTACTGTTCGATTTTCCTGAACATACTGGAGTTTTTCCTGCAGTTCCAGCAATTCCTTAACTGTAGGAAAGCTGGAAATTACATCAATTTCTTGATTTCCCAATGGTTTAGTTGCCAAAAGATAATCATACTGGCTGCTGTCTAGATTATCATAGTTTGCCAGAGACTGGATATCCACCCATTCCACAAAGGGAGCCACACTCTTAATCTTAGCAGCCAATAGATTCCGAGTTACCCGCCGCTCATCTGTCAAAAGTAGGATACGGATGGGATAAATCTCTGGACTACGACCCAAGCTAGAGATAAAATGGAGTGCAATCATTCCATATTCGTAATCTGTGTGCAGATACTTAGGGAAAATATCATTAACCAAAAGACTGACAACCGTGTGAAGAAATTTGTTTCTCTCAATCAAAAGCTGGATAGACTCAGGAAGATTCTCATCTGGGAAAAGAATGGGAATACCTAGACTGAGCCGAATATGGTGGAATAGGAAATTAAAGAGTACCTTGTCCTTAAAGAAATCAATCTTAGTGTACATGGAAACTGTGTCAATCAGATTGGAAATATTGTAGAAGAACTCACCATCAAACTTTTCCGTAAAGAGAGGATTGTCCTGCCTTTTGATAATCAGCTCATCCAAAACACTAGCATAATAGATAATATCATGAATACTGTAAAAATGGATAGTCTGCTTGGAATAGTCCTGAAAGATTTTCTGAGAGATTTCCAAAGCCTGCTTACTGGTATTAGGAAGATTTGAAATATTTTGCTCCTGACCAAGCAAAGATAACAAGATAGCAAAAAACATCTTCATCTTGACATCCATGTCTGGAAAATCCGTAAAATAGGTTTCAAAAATCCGACTGGCCTGCTGAGTTCTCTTCACATCTAAGATATCAAAACTGCCGAAATTTCCAGCTGAAAAGTCTGCTACTGAGATAGAGTTAGTCAATAAAATCGCTAAAAGCCGTCTCTTACAAACCGAATCTCCAGAAATCCTATATCCCTTCTGACGCTCAATCTTCAGATCAAAATCCAAGAGTCGCTTGTCAATATCTGCAATATCCTGAATAATGGTCACATTGCTGACTTTCATAGACTCTTGCAGGGACTCATTGGTGATGAAATCCTCTTCCGTCAAAAGGCGATAGGTAATCAATGTTAATCTTTCCTGTTGACTGTATTCAACCACAACTTTCAAATCTGTTAGTAAATCATCCAAATTGCCACGCAGAAAATATTGCTTGCCTTTTTTTATGATTTGAATCCCTCGCTGATCCAAAGTTTCGGTCAGTTCAGCCAAGGTTCGGTAAATCGTTCTAGAAGAAACTTGCAAAATTTCAATCATGTCTTGCATTGAAAGCTTCCCTACATTTAGGAAAGCCTTCAAAAGTTGTTCTTCTCGTTTTGTTAATAGCATGTGTTATTTACAAACCTCTAAATTCTATTTGTACATCCTAGCAACCATCTTATCATATTCGGGTGTTGTCACTAAGCTATCCACAATCAAAAATTGAGAATTTGGTGCCGCCTGTTGGACTTCTGCTTGCAAGGTAATCGTTGTCACAATTACGATATTCTTAGCATTGTATTCACCTAATTCTGAGATAGCTACTGTAGAGACCGGAATCCGAATATCTTTGTTTTTAAAGATTGCCCGAATCGTTTCACAACCCATAGTTGCAGATCCTTCAGCTTTGCCATAAGCCACTACTACAGCATCAATATGATTTAGGTCAATCTCTTGAGTAGTTGAAGCAACTGATGTCTCAACTGCCGCTGGAGTGCTGCCTGTCAAAGAAGCGACTATTTCATCATAGCGAGGAGAAGCTAAGAAATTATCGACAGAAACGTGGATGGCACTCGGTGTTTTACCTTTAGCTCTTGGAGTCAATTCTTCTTGAGTGACAATCAGAGTTTTAGGGGTATCAACCAAGTTAGAGATGGCCTGATTGGAGACCGGAATTCCCAGACCTGCTTTTTTAACCTTATCGCGAAGAATGCTAGCTCCCATAGCAGAGCTTCCCATACCAGCATCACAGGCAAAGATAATTTTTTCTACTGAGTCTATTGAGATATTAGCATCCACAGCAACTGGAACTACCTGACCTTTAGACTGAGCCTTGGCCGCCTGAGTAGCTGCCTGAGCAGCTGCTAGTGAATCTTCAGTAGACTTATCTGCACGAAGTATAAACACTGCTACTAAGAAGGAGACTACAGCTGCCACCAAAACTCCTAAGAGAACATTGAGGTGAGGCCAAACACCTTTTGGTGCCATAGCCATAATAGCAATGATAGAACCTGGTGAAGCTGGAGATTTAAGACCAGCGTCTAAAAGTTGGAAAGTGAAGGTTCCAGATACACCTCCGGCAATAGCAGCTAAAAAGAGAGCCGGTTTCATCATAACATAAGGGAAATAAATCTCATGAATCCCACCGAAGAAGTGGATAACCATAGCTCCCCATGAAGAAGATTTAGCTGCTCCCTTACCAAAAAGAGCGTAAGCTAGGAGAATACCCAAACCTGGTCCGGGATTGGCTTCCAAGAGGAAGAGGATTGATTTACCAGCTTGAGAAACCTGTTCAGCTCCCAGCGGTGTGAAAATTCCGTGATTAAGAGCATTGTTAAGGAAAAGCACCTTAGCTGGATCAATGATGATGTTAGCCAAAGGTAGAAGGTGGGCGTTGACAACAGTCTCAACCCCCTTTCCGACTGCACCTGTCAAAACAGATACAACAGGTCCCACAGCATAGAAGGCCAGCAGCAAAAGTGCAAAACCAATCAATCCAGCCGAGAAATTATTGACCAACATTTCAAATCCTGGACGAATTTTTTCCTGAAATTTTCCATCAAATTTTTTAATGGTCCAACCTCCCAGAGGACCCATAATCATGGCTCCAATAAACATAGGAACGTTAGAACCAGTGATAGCACCTACAGTAGCAATGGCACCTACAACGGCACCTCGCTGGCCATGAACGATATAGCCACCCGTGTAGCCAATAAGAATCGGTAATAAATAAGTCAGCATAGGGCTGACAATGGCAGCCAACTGTTTATTAGGTAGATACCCATCAGCGATAAATAAGGCAGTCAAGACTCCCCACGCAATAAAAGCCCCGATATTAGGCATTACCATATTTGAAAGTGAAGTTCCCAGTTTTTGAACTTTGACTTTCAATGATGTTTTTTCTTCCATTAGAATAGTCCTCCTTTTCTCTTATAACTAGTATACGCAAAAATGAAAGCGCTTAAAACTAAAGCTTTGGCACAGATTTTGTGACAAAAACTTAATCTTTAGCACTAAAATATTTTTAAACTATTCTTATCATATGACGCTCCGACTATCAGTCCTGCTTATAAATATAAAAATAGGTGGCAACACCCTAGAAATATGTTCTCAAGTCTTACCCCTATTTTTCACTTATACGAAATTATTCTACTGTAACAGCTTTAGCCAGATTACGAGGTTTATCAACATCCAGTCCACGATGGAGAGATGCAAAGTAGGCGATTAGCTGAGTTGGAATGACCATAGAAATGCTAGACAGGTATGGATGAACCTTGTTTACAACGATATCGTCTCCCTCTTTTTCCACACCTTCTTCGACAATGGTTAAGGCATTGGCACCACGGGCTACCACCTCCGATACATTACCACGAGTATGAGAAGCCACGGTTGGATTGTCAGAGATTAGGGCGATGACAGGTGTTCCATTTTCAATCAGGGAGATGGTTCCGTGCTTAAGCTCTCCAGCTGCGAAGCCCTCACATTGGATATAGGAAATTTCCTTGAGCTTAAGACTAGCTTCCATGACAACAAAATAGTCCTGACCGCGTCCGATGTAAAAAGCATTACGAGTTGTCTCCAGAAGACCTCGAACCTTTTCTTCAATCAATTCTTTCTCAGAAAGAGTCGACTCAATAGCCTGAGCAACAATAGACAGCTCGTGAACTAAATCAAAGTTCTTAGCCTTTTCATTACCATTGGCTTCACCAACTGCCTTAGCAAGAAATGCTAAAGTCGCTACTTGTCCTGTGTAAGCCTTAGTAGACGCTACCGCAATTTCCGGTCCCGCATGTAATAGCATAGTGTAGGTTGCTTCGCGGGACAAAGTTGAACCTGGAACATTGGTTACAGTCAAACTTGGAATTCCCATAGCATTTGCCTTAACCAAAACCTGACGACTATCAGCAGTTTCACCTGACTGACTGAGTAAAATAAACATTGGCTTTTTACTAAGCAATGGCATTGCATAACCCCACTCAGAAGCAATGCCCAGTTCTACCGGTGTATCGGTTAGTTCTTCCAACATATTTTTAGATGCAAAACCAGCATTATAGGAAGTCCCAGCCGCAATGATATAAATGCGATCCGCTTCCTGAACTGTCCTGACAATTTCTGGATCTACCAGCATATTTTGATCCCCATCAGAGTAGGTACCAATCAACTTACGCATCACGGTCGGTTGCTCATCAATTTCTTTCAACATATAGTAAGGATAAGTGCCTTTGCCAATATCTGATAAATCAAGTTCCGCAGTATAACTATCGCGCTCAATTGGATTCCCGTCATAGTCCTGCACTTCTACGCTGTCAGCGGTCACAATTACCAGTTCTTTATCATGAATTTCCATGTATTCGCTGGTTTCACGAATCATCGCCATAGCATCCGAACAGACCATATTGTAGCCTTCTCCCAGGCCAATTAAGAGCGGTGATTTATTTTTCGCCACATAGATCACGTCTGCATCCTCTGCATCCATTAAAGCAAAAGCATAGGAACCTTCAATGATGTGGAGCGCTTTTTTAAAAGCATCTAGTACTGAGAATCCGTCTTCTTCAACGAATTTTCCAATCAAGTGAACCGCAATTTCTGTATCTGTCTGACCCTTCAAATCATGTTCAGCAAGATACGTATTCTTAATATCTAGGTAATTTTCGATAACACCATTATGCACTAAAACAAAACGTCCAGTTTGAGACGTATGCGGATGCGCATTGCTTTCACTTGGTTTTCCGTGCGTTGCCCAACGTGTATGCCCAATACCAGCCGTTCCAGCTACATCAATCCCTATTTTTGAACGAAGGTCGGCAATACGACCAACCGATTTGACTAAGCTAGATGTTTTCCCATTTGTCACAAAAATTCCCGCTGAATCATATCCCCGGTATTCTAATTTTTCTAGACCCTGCATTAAAATATCTGTTGCATTCCGATTTCCAACAACTCCGACAATTCCACACATACTATTTTTTATAGCAAATAACTTTCAAAAATTTGCTATTTCCTCCTTTTGTTTTTAAATTGGTATAGTCTAATAACAGCTATATCAAATAAGCTAAACCAGTATATACTTTTATTGTGAATTTGTCAACAAGAAAATTGGTATAGTTCAAAAAGAAAGTATAGAGGAAATCAAAAGACTTTTAAACAGCTCATTCTCCTACCTGTACGGTTGATTCAGACATTTTTATTCACATTTTATGTTCCAGGAGCATTAGGTAATCACTTCAACAATCTTTTTTCAAACTAAAAATGAAAATGAAAGAGAGTGAGACAGACAGCCATGAGTGCTGCGCACTCATGGCTGTCTGTCTCAGCTTCTCTTCTTAAATATTATGACTTGTAAATTCCAAGTTTTATTTTTGGTTTTTGAATCGCTCAACATCACGTGCAATAACTAATTCTTCATCTGTAGGAATGACAAGCACTTTCACCTTAGCAGCATCACTTGAGATAATCCCTTCAGCTCCACGTACATTTTTTTCCGGTAAAATATCGCAACCAAACCAAGATAGACCTGAAATAACAGCTTCGCGCACCTCATCAGAATTTTCTCCGATGCCAGCTGTGAAAATAATCGCATCCGCACCATTTAAAACAGCAAAATATTGACCGATATGTTTTTGAATGCGATCAACAAAAATGTCAAAAGCCAGTTTACAATTATGATTACCCTCATGCATTCCTGCAATAATGTCGCGCATATCACTTGATGTTTCAGATACTCCTAGAAGCCCAGACTGTTTGTTTAAAATATAATTGATGTCTTCTGGTGTATTAAAATCTTCTGTATGCTCTATCAAATAAGGAATAATCGCCGGATCAATATCCCCTGTGCGAGTTCCCATCATCACGCCACCTAGCGGAGTAAAGCCCATTGAAGTATCTACAGAAATTCCTTTATCAACCGCTGTAATAGAAGCGCCATTCCCAATATGACAAGTAATTAGCTTCAACTCTTCAAGTGGCTTGCCAAGCGCCTTTGCTGCTTCCTTGGCAACATACTGATGGCTTGTACCATGAGCGCCATATTTGCGAACCTTGTTCTCCGTATAGTACTTAGTCGGTAATGGATAACGATAGGCTTTTTCTGGCATTGTTGTATGGAAAGATGTATCAAACACAACGACACTTATAATGTCTGGCAACAATTCTTTAAAGGCACGAATTCCTGCTGCATTTGCTTTGTTATGAAGTGGTGCAAGAAGCGCTAATTCTTCTACTTTTTGAATCACTTCTTCGCTATCAACAAGCGCAGATTCTTTAAAGTATTCACCACCTGCAACAACACGATGACCGACACCTGTGATTTCTTCATAGGATTTGATAATACCAAAGCGCATCAAGTCATCTAACAAAATTTTTACAGCTTGCGTATGATCATCAATATCTAAAATTTGCTTTTCTACACGACCATCAAATTTGACTGTTGAAATGGAGTCCTTGAGACCAATCCGTTCAAGCAGCCCTTTGGCAATAACCTTTTCAGCTGGCATTTCGTATAATTGCCATTTTAGACTTGAACTTCCAGCATTAATTGAAATTGTTTTTGACATAAATTACCTCTTTTAAGCGTTTTCATTTATTATATCAAAAACTTGTTTAAATTTCACTTTCTTGGCTCCAATTTTGAAACTTTTCGCTAAATGTCAATAAATCCGCTTGATTCTGCAAATCAGATAAAGCATAAACAAATGGTTGGACAGCTTGTTCATCTTGCTTTTTCAGTACAAAAATTGTTTTAGCGTATGCTGCATTTCCAAAAAGAGACTCTGGTAACGCAATCATTGCAACTATTTGTGCATGCTTTTGTAGCCATTTCTTCAATAAATCACTTTGCGAACTAGTCAATAAATCATTTGGTGCAAGGAAAATAGCATAACCGCCTGATTTGAGATACTTGAGCGATTGTTCCATTAACAAATGATGAGCATAGGTATGATCCTGTGTACTAGCCACTTCATAGCGCGCCGCAATGCTATCATCAGGATAAAAGCCAACTGGTAAATCGCTAATAATCACATCGCTTTCTTTCAATACTTGCGGGCGTACTGCGTCACCTTGCACAAAACTAACTTTTGCGTCCATCACATCTGCGATACTGGCTGATATATCAATTAACAGATCGTCCAATTCCAGCCCTAGATAATCCACATTTTTTTGTGTATTATTGAGAATCGTCTCAGCTAAATTCCCCATTCCGCTACCAATTTCCAAAATATCAATGTGTTCTTTTTTACTCAATTGGTCAATGAGAAAAGTTAAGATAAACCCGATAGAATCTGGAGTAAATTGATGATTGGCTTGCAAAGGCTCTGTTTGAGCTGCTTTCATCAGCAAAAATTGGTAGGCTCGGCGCCATTCCTCTTTACTTAATTTCAACGCTTTCAGTTTTTCATTGTTCTGCCGAACACTATCTAGTTCAATATCCCCGTCCAGATAGCTGCCATTTTGCTCTATCAAAGCATCATAAAAGCTCGTTAAAAGATCATTTTGGATTTCTTGGACATTTTCTAACAAGAGCGTATAGGCCTGTTCAATTTTTTCAAAATTCATAGCATCCTCCGCTCCCTATCATACCAAAATTTAGCTTTTTTTGCGAGTGTACTCTGTTGCACATACATCATTTATTTATTCAATTTTTTATCCATCTGCTTTTCTTTTTTAGCCGAAAAAGAAAATTGATAACGGTGACCAGTCTTCATTGTTACTGTCAGGATGAGCTCTTTCTCACTCTTTTGGTCTTGGACATACCCTTTATCAAATTCCCTTTGCTTAGAATTTTCGTTGGCTAGAAGAGCCATTGCATAAGCCTGTGTTCGTTCTCGGTTTAGGGTGAAATTTCTATGATTAGCAGTTTGACGCTGAAGGTAAAATTGCAAAAGCAAGCTAAAAACTGCCGCCATAAAGAGTGCATAGAGCATAATGCCCGCTTTAACTTTCTGTTTCCACACGATAGACAAACTCCCTTTCCAATCCTCGCCTAAACGTCAGTCTAACATAAATCAGCTCATTTTTCTGTGAGATTTCTGCTTTTTTTACATCATAAACCATCGGCTGGTAACCTTTCCCATTCGCATTGGTTTTTCTGAAATCCTGTCCACTTGACTTTCCAAATGCAATTGCCCTGCCGTCCTGTTTCATATATAAACGATTATTCTCCACCTTTTCAAATGAAGAACGAGCCAACTCTGCTTCTAGTTGATCAGCAAACAAAAGCCATTCTCGTTGTTCACTATGTTGCCGGGCTTGAACTTCAAAAGCCAGAAGACGCGTCATTGACTGAAAAAGCAGCACACTTCCGCTGAGTACAAATAAGACAATCAGAGCCTCTAAAAGGGTAAAAGCTTTCACTTTATTTGCCTTGAACACCGAGAATCAGCTCCTTCCCATGATAAATTTGAATACCTTGTTGACTTGTTTCAACACGCACTTTAATACCGTTCATTGTCAAATGGCTTTGCTTTGTCTGCAAAGCCATTTTAGCTACCCTTAAAACTTCTTCTTCTCTAAGCAAGTCATTTTCTGCTTTTCGAGACTGGTGAATTTGTCCCAACAACAGGGTCACAATTGTCACAAAAACAGCCAAAGCCAGCAGCGCCTCTAATAAAATCGTTCCTTTAACGTGTTGTTTTCTTAAATTTCCCATTTCCTAGATATAATTGATACGTAATTGTCTGCTTTTTCGTCTGAAAGACAATCTTTCCGAGCGATGAATTGCCACCAGCCTTATCAAAATGAAGCGTCAAATCTTCTGGCGCTTGAATCGAGCGAGGAACTACCAAATGGTTGTAACCATTTGAAATCCTCTCACGAGAAAAATTCATGTCCAGCTGACTTTGAGCTGAGCTACTCAACTTCTGACTTTCCCGATAAAAATGCTCAAACTCCAGAAAGAAAATCTGCTCTTCCACCTGTTCAAAAGAAGAACGAACAGAGCCCGACACCGCAAGCAATAAGAAACTCGTTATAAATAATGTCAGCAAACTTTCCAAAAGCGTAAATCCCTTAATCTGCAACAGAACGAGCTTCTTTTGTATGTTTCGCATAGTAAGCCTTATAAGATGCTGCCTGCTTGTCTGTAATCGTTCCTTCGTTGACTAATTTTGAGAGTGTCGCTTTTTCATTGGTGTGATTGACCTCAAACAGCTCTGCCTGGCTTTCCACAACTTTTACCACCGCTGCATTTCCTTTTTCCGTTACAGCTTCTTTTTGCTTGGTCAAATTCGGTACAAATAAGAGCATCAAAACACTGATGATAAGAAGCACGACTAACATTTCTACTAAAGTAAAACCTTTAACCTTCAAACTTTTTAATTTTTTCATAATTGAACCTCCATATTTTGATAAATTGGCAGCAACATGGCTGCATACAACAATACAATCATTAAAGCCACAAAGACAAACACTAGTGGTTGAATGACATTCATCGCTTGATGAACACGTTTAAAAAATGTCTCCCATGTTTTTTGGGCATAAACTTCTAATTCACACCCCAATTTGGATTTTACTTCACCGTATTCGATCATCAAGCCCAATTCCTTTTTAAAAAATGGATATGTTTTAACTCTTTGCGAAAATTCCTGACCATTTTGCAGCGCAACTTCTAAATCTTTTCCAATTTCTTGAAACATAGCAGAGCGTTGTCCTTGCATCATCTGAAAAATCTGACTGAGTTCTAAACCTTGACCAATCATATTCCCCCATTCTCTCGCATAATAAGCTGTTAAATAGGTTTGAATAAAAGCGCCCAAAAAAGGAAGGCGAGCTAACAAACGAAATACTGCTATTTTTGAGCTTTTTTGAAACCAATAAAAACCTATCGCTAACAAAACAAAGACTACCCCTAATGAACCCAGAAAAAGTTGCGGCAAATTACTGATAATCTGAGTTGCTATATTTTGACGATCGAGTTGCGGGAGTAAATAATTACGTAATCCCAGCATAATGAATATCAAAAAAACAAACAAAATAAAGGGATAAGTCGCCACTTCAACCAACTTCTTCTTAATTTTTGAGATATTTTCCAAGTATTCCTCAATCTTACTCAGGCTGAGTGAGAGATTTCCGTGTAATTCTGCCAGCGAAAGCTGTGTCACCACGTTATCTGAAAAACCTAAGCTTGCCATAATGTCCGAAAAAGGCTTTCCTGTTGACAACTCCTCTTTCATCCTGTCCACATAGACTTCTTCTAACAAGGCACTTCGCTTCAAAAAGTCGATAATTTCTGCCAAATGAAAGCCACTAGAAAAAAGATTATTCAGCAACTCTACGACCTTTTTCTGCCTAACTGTGGATAATTTTTTCCGCTTCTGCCTGCTCAAGATTGATATGTCCTGCTGCATGAAGCTGATCAATCTGCCTATTCCAATCGATTGGCTCGTGTTCTTGATACTTCTCACTGACAAAATCCACTATTCCTCCTTTCGCAATTAAGCGTTGGTAACAAATCCCTTGTAAGACAACTTTCAGCTCGGCTTCTGTCACTCCCAACTCCAGCAACCGTTCATAGACACCTCGTACGCTTTTAGCATGAATAGTTGAAAAAACAGTCATTCCCGTTAAGCTAGCTCGAACAACTGCCCTTGCTGTCTCTGCATCACGAATCTCTCCGATAATCAATAAATCTGGTCGATGCCGAAGAGAAAGTTTAATCAAACTTTCATAAGTTAAACCAATCGCTTCGTTCAGCTGCAGCTGTAACATCCCTGCTTGTTTGATTTCAACCGGATCTTCAATTGACATGATTTGCTGATCGGCAAAACGCTCTTGAGCCAACTGGTGCATGAGAGTAGTTTTACCACTTCCTACCGGTCCCGAAAAAAGATAAAGCCCTCGTTGTTTGAAGCGTTCTTTTAACTCTGGGATTTGAGCAAACCAAAACTTCAACTCTGCCTCTTCATCATGCAATAAACGAATCACCAGACTTTCGTATCCACGATAATCCCCTACTGTTGATAGTCGTAATGACGTTTTCTTATCACCATATTGATAATCACAAGAACCTAACTGGCTTCTACGTTTTTCGCCGACATTCATCCCAGCAGTAAACTTAAAATGACTAATTACTGCTGCCATCTCTTCAAATTCATAATTGCGTATAAAACGGCGTTCATCTCCAATTCGCATATACAACTCGTAAACATTTTCCTTCGGAACAAAATAAATGTCCTGTGCTCGTTCTTCCTTAGCCTGACAAATAATAGCCTGTGCAATGTTTTGAACCATATCTCCTCCTCACTTTATATTATTCGCAGAAGAAAATAAAAAAATGATGAAAAATCACCATTTTGTAAATTATTTAAACGTTAGAGAGAAAGCACGGTGTTCCTCTTCACTATTTTGTTTATTATAGCCCGGTCTCCATTTCTCTTTAGGAATGACACCATCATTTTCCAATAAAGCGAGAGAATGGTATTGCTGGACAGAATCACTACATTCTTCACACCAGCTCAAATCTTCTGCATCCCAAAAAATGGACATTAAATCACTTCGACTTTTATAGAAAGGAAAAGCAGCTACCAACTTCAGCCATTGGCGCTTATAATACTTTAAAGCAGTATAATAGTCATCAAAATGTTGTATAGATACGATATTAGCTTCCCAGTCATCAAAAAACCACCAAGGCTCATCTTTGCCATACATTTCAATCACACAATACACCTGCTTCACCTCCCTTTGTTCTGTTTATTATATCGGAAATGCTAAATTTTTTAAACAGATATGCTCTATTATACAAGTTTTTCGCCATTTGCTCAAAAATGTAGAAAAAGTGGCATTATTTTGATTAGTACTTTTTCATTCATCAGATAAGAAAACGAGACTTTTTCTAAGCCTCGCTCCCAATTTATTAATACAAATCAAGATAGTTGTCTACTTCCCATTGGGAAACAAAAGTGGCATAGCTTGCCCATTCGATGCGTTTTGCTTCTACAAAACTTGTATAAATATGGTTCCCAAGTGCAGCTTTTACAACTTCATCTTCTGTCAGTGCTTTCACCGCATTATGTAGAGTAGAAGGAAGGTCTGTAATACCCGCTTCTTTGCGCTCTTCTGCTGTCATGACATAGATATTTTCTTCAATCGGAGCAGGTGCTTCAATTTTATTTTCAATCCCATGAAGTCCAACTTCAAGAAGAACCGCCATAGCAATATAAGGGTTAGCCATTGGGTCAACAGAGCGCAATTCCAAACGTGTTCCCATACCGCGTGAAGCTGGCACACGAACAAGCGGAGAACGGTTCCGTCCTGCCCAAGCAATATACACAGGAGCTTCATAGCCAGGAACCAAACGTTTGTAAGAATTGACAGTCGGATTCATGATAGCTGTATAATTGTAAGCATGTTTAATCAACCCACCAAGGAAATAATAGGCCGTTTTTGATAATTGCATTCCCTTTGGATCTTCTGGATCAAAGAAAGCATTTTGACCGTCTTGATTAAAGAGCGACATGTTACAGTGCATACCTGAACCAGCAATACCAAATTTTGGTTTTGCCATAAAAGTAGCGTACAAACCATGCTTGCGGGCAATTGTCTTAACAACCAGCTTAAACAACTGAATCTTATCACAGGCACGGAGAACTTCATCGTATTTAAAGTCAATTTCGTGCTGACCGATAGCTACCTCATGGTGACTGGCTTCTACTTCAAATCCCATTGTTGTAAGGACATTAACGATTTCACGGCGAGTATTGTCAGCCAGGTCAGTCGGAGCAAGGTCAAAATAGCCACCCTTATCATTCACTTCAAGAGTCGGATCGCCATTCTCATCGAGTTTAAATAGGAAAAATTCTGGCTCAGGACCTAAATTAAAGGATTTGAATCCTAATTCTTCCATGTGACGTAAAGCGCGTTTTAAATTTCCACGTGGATCCCCTTTAAAAGGTGTTCCTTCCGTCGTATAGACATCGCAAATCAGTCCTGCGACACTTCCGTTTTCATCTCCCCAAGGGAAAACAGTCCATGTATCCAAATCAGGATAAAGGTACATATCTGACTCATTGATACGCACAAAACCTTCAATGGAAGAACCATCGAACATCACTTTGTTGGACAAAACTTTATTCAGCTGTTCATCTGTCGCCGGAATTTCGACATTTTTCATCGTTCCCAAAACATCCGAAAACATCAAACGGATAAAGGTAACATTTTTTTCTTTCACTTCGCGACGAATGTCAGCTACTGTAATTGACATGAGTATCTCCTTATAAAATTTTAAAAATTGATGTTGGTCAATGCATACGACCAAATGGTGGAAGGGAAGAAGCAAAGCGACCTTGTTGCAAAATATCGTTATGAAGGGCTCGACGAACGTCTTTCTCGCTCACTGGCTTTTTATATCTCGCTTCGCGCTCAGCATATTTCCGTTTAATAGCAGCAATATTGTAACCTTCTGAAATGTAATCTTTAATCTCCAACAAGCGATCCATATCATTTAATGAATACATGCGGCGATTTCCTTCATTTCGATCAGGCTTAATCAATTCTTGATCTTCATAATAACGAATCTGACGTGCTGTCAAATCCGTCAATTTCATAACACTACCAATGGGAAAAACAGCCATATTGCGACGAAATTCTTTTTCCTTCATTGCAAATTCCTTTCTTATGCTCTATTATAATCTGAAAAAATTTCTATGTCAAGAACTCATGTTATATTTTCTAACATTATTCTTTGCTTTTTAATTTCAATACCTTCCGCAAGCGATCCACATCAGAATTGACCAGCATGGCAACGAAAACTCCCATGAAAGTCTCAAAGACACGTGCAAATACATACAAAACTGTCTCTCCTGTTGGAATAGATAAAGTAATAATCAGCATGGCAGAAACACCACCAATCACTCCCGCTTTGTTGTTCATAGCAACATTTGTCATAATCGTTAACATCGTACAAATAGGAACGACCAGTAAGGTCACCCAAAACTGTTCATGAAACAGGTTATTGATGAGAAAGAAGAGCAAGGCATACAAACCACCAATGCTATTCCCTAAAATACGAGAGGTTCCAAAATGGACGCTTTTATCAAAATCTTCGCGCAAACTGAAAACAGCTGTCAGAGCACCAATCTGCAATCCTTTCCAACCAAAAAGCCCAAAGACAAGAAGAACAAGAAAAACCGCGACCCCCGTTTTAAAGGTTCGCATTCCTAATTTAAATTTCGACTTATCAAACTTATACTTCTTAAAATAACCCATTCATGCATTTCCTTTTACCTTTATTCTAACATATTTTAGAGAAAAGATAATAATGATTACAAGAAAT
Source organism: Streptococcus sp. HMSC073A12 (assembly GCF_001812815.1). Classification (NCBI taxonomy): domain Bacteria; kingdom Bacillati; phylum Bacillota; class Bacilli; order Lactobacillales; family Streptococcaceae; genus Streptococcus; species Streptococcus sp. HMSC073A12. The sequence continues at coordinate 17,087 of NZ_KV810547.1, forward strand.
GAAAACAATTTCTTTTCATTCTAAAAGGTTGAAGCTTGTGCCACAAATCCTAACTGCAACCTTCAAGTACTGCTGTGAGCAATCAGCTACTGCAGTCATCATTTATGATGACATAAATTTGAGACTGGAAATTTTTTGTTCCAGTCTCCTTTAGAATTATTGTTCCGTAAGTGCTACAAGAGCTGGCAGTACTTTATCTTTACCTCCACTGATTTTCTTAGCTCACTTCGTTTCGCAGAAAATCTAGCGTGTGCACTAGAAAAGAGCTGACATCCAGCTCTTTTCATCTACTTATAGCGTAATAGCTGAATGGCAGTTCACTTCGCTAAGCTCGTGACCAACCTATTCAGCCTTGCAGGGTTCAACTCTTCCAGTGGATGAGTTGAAGTTGTCCCCTAAAAATCAGAAATGACACTCAACGAAATCATAGATTTCTGACTGACCGCCTTATTTTTCTGTAAGAGCAGCCAATCCTGGCAATACTTTACCTTCAAGAAGCTCCATGCTTGCGCCTCCGCCTGTAGAAATCCATGAGAATTTGTCTGCACGACCAAGGTTGATAGCTGCCGCTGCTGAGTCACCACCACCGATAATAGATTTCACGCCTGGTTGTTTTACGATAGCATCCATGACACCGATTGTACCAGCTTGGAAGTCAGGATTTTCAAAGACACCCATTGGACCATTCCAAACAACTGTTTTCGCACCAGTCAATTCTTGGTCAAACTTAGCGATTGATTTAGGACCGATATCAAGACCTAAGAAACCTGGGTCTACCGCTTCACCTTCGGTGTCTTTTACTTCAGTATAGTCCGCAAAAGCATTGGCTTCTTTTGAGTCTACTGGCAAAATGAGTTTACCGTTTGCTTTTTCAAGGAGAGCTTTTGCAATATCTAATTTATCTTCTTCTACAAGTGAGCTACCGATTTCGATACCTTGTGCTTTGTAGAAAGTATACGTCATACCGCCACCGATAAGGACTTTATCAGCTTTTTCAAGAAGATTTTCGATAACACCAATCTTGTCTGATACTTTAGAACCACCAAGGATGGCTACGAATGGACGAACTGGATTTTCAACAGCTTCTTTGATATAAGCAATTTCGTTTTCAAGAAGGAAACCTGCAACTGCTTTCTCAACGTTTGCTGAGATACCTACGTTAGATGCGTGAGCACGGTGAGCTGTACCAAATGCATCATTTACAAAGATGCCGTCTCCAAGGCTTGCCCAATATTTACCAAGTTCTGGATCGTTTTTAGATTCTTTCTTACCGTCAACATCTTCAAAACGAGTGTTTTCAACAAGAAGAACTTCACCATCTTTAAGGGCATTGATAGCTGCTTCAAGATCTGCTCCACGAGTTACTCCTGGAAGGAAAGCAACATCTTGACCTAATTTTTTAGCTAAATCATCCGCAACTGGTGCAAGAGATTTTCCTTCTTTATCAGCTTCTTCTTTCACACGTCCAAGGTGAGAGAAAAGAATAGCACGTCCACCATGTTCAAGGATATACTTGATTGTTGGAAGAGCAGCTGAGATACGGTTGTCGTTTGTGATAACTCCGTCTTTAAGCGGCACATTGAAATCAACGCGAACAAGGACTTTTTTGCCTTTCAATTCAACGTCTTTAACAGTAAGTTTTGCCATGTTACAAAAACTCCTTTTTCTATTTTATACGAAACTATTATATCATATTTTCTAAAAGTTTTCTTGATATAAAGAAAGTTTTCACAAAATAATTTGACTAAAATATGAAATCTAAATAATAAAGAGCCGAGAAGGCTCGACTCTTTATTATTCTACTGGAGTGGTTTCTTCCACAGGTTCTGTTACAGTTGTATCTTCGATAATTTCAACTTCATTGACAGCTTGCGGTTCAAGGTTACGGTAACGAGCCATACCTGTACCAGCTGGGATAATTTTACCAATAATAACATTTTCCTTGAGACCAAGCAAGTGGTCTTTCTTACCACGGATAGCCGCGTCTGTAAGGACACGAGTGGTTTCTTGGAAGGAAGCAGCTGACAAGAAACTGTTTGTTTCAAGAGATGCTTTAGTAATTCCCATGAGGACTGGACGAGCAGTCGCAGGAACTCCTCCAGAGATAACCACATCTCGGTTAGCATCAGTAAAGTCTGTGATATCCATGAGTGTACCCATGAGAAGATCTGTATCTCCTGGATCCATGACACGCACTTTGCGAATCATCTGGCGAACCATTACCTCAATGTGTTTGTCACCGATTTCTACCCCTTGGCTACGGTAAACTTTTTGTACTTCAGCAAGCAAGTAAGTTTCAACAGACAAGACATCACGAACAGCCAGCAAGTGCTTAGGCTGGATAGATCCTTCTGTCAGAGCAGCGCCACGAGAGATTTTATCCCCTACTGTTACTTTCATACGAGCTGTAAATGGTACTACATATTCCCCTTCACCAGTTGCACCTTTAACAAAGACTTTCTTAGTCCGAGTAGAAGCGTCTTCTTCAATTGCAGTTACTTCGCCTTTAACTTCAGTAATAACTGCTTCCCCTTTCGGATTGCGGGCTTCAAAGATTTCTTGAACACGAGGAAGACCTTGTGTGATATCGGTATTAGACGCAACACCACCCGTGTGGAAAGTACGCATTGTAAGCTGTGTACCAGGTTCACCGATAGATTGAGCAGCAATCGTTCCGACCGCCTCACCGACTTCAACCGCATCGCCCGTTGCCAGGTTGATACCGTAACAACGACGGCAAACTCCATGACGTGTATTACATGTAAAGACAGAGCGAATAGTGACTTCTTCGACACCAGCGCTAACAATTTCATGCGCCATATCTTCTGTAATTAATACATCTGGACCAACGATGATTTCGCCTGTTTCAGGATGTTTAACAGATTTCTTCGTATAACGACCAATCAAGCGTTCTTCTAATGGTTCAATCATTTCTTTACCATCAGTAATTGAGCGGATAACAAGACCACGATCGGTTCCACAGTCGTCTTCACGGATAATCACATCTTGCGCCACATCAACCAAACGGCGAGTCAGATAACCTGAGTCAGCTGTTTTAAGGGCTGTATCAGTCATCCCTTTACGAGCACCGTGAGTAGAGAAGAACATTTCCAAAACAGACAAACCTTCACGGAAGTTAGATAGAATAGGTAATTCCATGATACGGCCATTAGGAGCAGCCATCAAACCACGCATACCAGCAAGTTGTGAGAAGTTAGAAATGTTACCACGGGCTCCAGAATCCATCATCATAACGATTGGATTCTTAGGATCTTGGTTGGCAACCAAACGTTTTTCCAATTTTTCACGAGCTGCACGCCATTCAGCAGTAACTGCATTGTAGCGTTCATCGTCTGTAATCATACCACGGCGGAATTGTTTGGTGATTTGTTCCACACATTTGTGAGACTCTTCGATAATTTCTGCCTTATCTTCAACAACCGGAATATCAGCAATCCCTACTGTCAAGCCTGCTAACGTTGAATGATGATAGCCGAGATCTTTCAGACGGTCAAGGAAAGCAGATGTTTCAGTTGTACGGAAACGTTTGAAGATTTCAGCAATGATATTCCCAAGATTTTTCTTCTTGAATGGTACATTTAATTCTAGCTTACTGATAGCTTCTTTGACATCTTGACCAGGTTCTAAGAAATACTTAGCTGGCACACCTTCTGCCATGTTTGAAGCATTTGGTTCTTGCAAATATGGCAATTCATCTGGCATGATATCATTAAAAAGAATCTTACCCACTGTTGTCAAGAGGATCTTGTGTTTTTGATTTTCTGTCCATGGTTTGTTTAAACTATCCGTTGCAATCCCAACACGCGTATGTAAGTGAACATAGCCATTACGGAGAGCCATTACAGCTTCATCACGGTCTTTAAAGACCATTCCTTCTCCTTCACGACCAGCTTCTTCCATAGTCAGGTAGTAGTTCCCCAAGACCATATCCTGTGAAGGGGTTACTACTGGCTTCCCGTCTTTTGGATTGAGAATGTGTTCGGCTGCCAGCATGAGAATCCGTGCTTCTGCTTGAGCTTCTTCTGACAAGGGCACGTGGATAGCCATTTGGTCTCCGTCAAAGTCGGCATTATAAGCCTCACACACAAGTGGGTGCAAACGAAGAGCCTTCCCGTCAATCAAGACTGGCTCAAATGCTTGAATTCCTAATCTGTGAAGCGTCGGTGCGCGGTTAAGGAGCACTGGGTGTTCTTTAATCACATCTTCTAAAATATCCCAGATGCGTTCATCATTCCGTTCTACCAAGCGCTTAGCAGCTTTGACATTTTGCACAATATCACGCGCGACAATTTCACGCATGACAAATGGTTTGAAGAGTTCAATAGCCATTTCACGTGGCACACCACATTGGTACATCTTGAGTGTCGGACCAACTGCAATAACCGAACGTCCTGAGAAGTCAACCCGTTTACCCAGCAAGTTTTGACGGAAACGACCTTGTTTTCCTTTGAGCATGTGGCTCAATGATTTGAGCGGGCGGCTACCTGGTCCAGTAATAGGACGACCACGACGACCATTGTCAATCAAAGCATCAACCGCTTCTTGCAACATCCGCTTTTCATTTTGCACGATGATTCCAGGAGCATTTAGTTCCAAAAGACGTGCTAAACGATTATTCCGATTGATAACACGACGGTAAAGGTCGTTCAGGTCAGAAGAGGCAAAACGTCCACCGTCCAACTGAAGCATTGGACGTAAGTCTGGCGGAATAACTGGCAAGATGTTTAAGACCATCCATTCTGGCTTGTTACCAGATTTTTGAAAGGCATCTAAAACATCCAAACGACGAATAGCCTTGACACGTTTTTGTCCAGTTGCCGTTTTTAATTCATCTTTGAGCTCTGCAATTTCTTTTTCCAAATCTACTTGTTTCAAGAGATCTTGAATTGCTTCAGCACCCATTTTTGCAACAAAGGAGCCTTGACCATATTCACGTAAGCGTTCACGATACTCCCGCTCCGTCATAATGGATTTGTGCTCAAGTGGTGTATCTTTAGGATCAATCACCACATAAGCTGCAAAATAGATGACTTCCTCAAGGGCACGAGGGCTCATGTCCAAGGTCAAGCCCATTCGGCTTGGGATTCCTTTAAAATACCAAATATGAGAAACAGGTGCTTTCAACTCAATATGTCCCATACGTTCACGACGAACTTTAGTACGAGTTACTTCAACACCACAACGGTCACAAATGATTCCTTTATAACGAATCCGTTTATATTTTCCACACGCACATTCCCAGTCTTTCGTAGGACCAAAGATGACTTCATCAAAAAGCCCTTCGCGTTCTGGTTTTAGTGTGCGGTAGTTAATTGTTTCAGGTTTCTTCACTTCTCCATAAGACCAAGAGCGGACTTTACTAGGAGAAGCTAGGGTGATTTGCATACTTTGAAAACGATTTACATCAACCACTATTTCTTACCTTTCTTTATTATCTATTGAATCAGTTCTTATTCTTTCCCTTCAGCATCAAAAGCGGCTTTTGCTTCTTGTGCTGCTTTTTCACGCGCTTTTTCAAGGTCATCTACGTGAATCACATCGTCATCCATGCCTTCATCCAAGTCACGAAGTTCTACTTCATTGTCGTCTTCATCAAGGACACGCATGTCAAGACCAAGTGATTGCAATTCTTTTACAAGGACACGGAAGGATTCTGGAACACCTGGTTTTGGAATTGGCTTACCTTTGGTAATGGCTTCATAAGCTCTCAAACGACCATTGATGTCATCTGACTTGTAAGTCAAGATTTCTTGAAGGACATTAGAAGCACCGTAGGCTTCAAGAGCCCAAACTTCCATTTCTCCAAAACGTTGTCCACCAAACTGTGCTTTACCACCAAGAGGTTGTTGCGTAACGGTTGAATAAGGACCAACGGAACGGGCATGGAGCTTATCATCAACCATGTGGTGGAGTTTGATCATGTACATGACACCAACGGACACACGGTTATCAAACGGTTCTCCAGTACGTCCATCATAAAGGATTGTCTTAGCATCGCTATCCATACCTGCTTCACGAACGGTTTCCCAAAGATCATCTGAGCTAGCTCCGTCAAAGACTGGCGTTGCAATGTGGATACCAAGGTTGCGAGCAGCCATACCGAGGTGCAATTCCATAACTTGTCCGATATTCATACGTGACGGCACCCCAAGAGGATTCAACATGATATCAACTGGTGTCCCGTCTGGAAGATACGGCATATCCTCAACTGGAACAATGCGGGAAACAACCCCTTTGTTTCCGTGGCGTCCGGCCATCTTATCTCCAACGCGGATTTTCCGTTTTTGAGCGATATAAACACGTACCAACATGTTGACACCGGATTGCAATTCATCACCGTTCGCACGAGTAAAGATTTTCACATCACGGACAACACCTGCACCACCGTGTGGTACACGAAGGGAGGTATCACGCACTTCACGAGACTTATCACCAAAAATTGCATGAAGCAGGCGTTCTTCAGCGGATAAGTCTTTTTCACCTTTCGGCGTTACTTTACCGACAAGAATGTCGCCTTCTTTTACCTCAGCACCAATGCGGATAATTCCCATCTCGTCAAGGTCTCTCAAAGCATCTTCCCCAACGTTTGGAATTTCGCGCGTGATTTCTTCAGGTCCGAGCTTTGTATCACGTGTTTCTGATTCAAATTCTTCCAAGTGAACAGATGTGTAAATATCGTCTTTCACTAAACGTTCACTCATGATAACGGCATCTTCAAAGTTGTAACCTTCCCATGTCATATAAGCAACGATTGGATTTTGTCCAAGTGCCATTTCACCTTTTTCCATAGAAGGTCCGTCTGCGATAAAATCACCTTTTTCAACTGTATCGCCAACTTTTACCAGCGTGCGTTGGTTGTAAGAAGTACCTGAGTTAGAACGGCGGAATTTCGTAATATGATAGACATCAAGTGAACCGTCTTCACGACGAACTTCAACTTTGGCTGCATCAGAATACACAACTTTACCGTCGTGTTGGGCAATAATCGCCGCACCAGAGTCATGAGCTGCTTGGTATTCCATACCAGTACCAACATATGGTGCATGCGGATCAATCAACGGTACCGCCTGACGTTGCATGTTGGCACCCATGAGAGCACGGTTTGAGTCGTCATTTTCAAGGAAAGGAATACATGCTGTCGCAACCGCAACTACCTGCTTAGGCGATACATCCATGAAGTCTACTTGATCTGAAGGAAATTCTTGGTTGTTCCCTTGGTGACGTCCCATGACAATCGCTTCTGCAAAACGACCATCTTCTGTTAATTTAGAATTTGCTTGCGCTACGATAAATTCATCTTCTTCGTCCGCTGTCAACCAAACGATTTCATTGGTGACCAGACCTGTTTCACGATTCACTTTACGATACGGCGTTTGGATAAATCCATATTTATTCAAATGACCATAAGAAGACAAGTTATTGATCAAACCAATGTTTGGTCCTTCAGGCGTTTCAATCGGGCACATACGACCATAGTGGGTATAGTGCACGTCACGCACTTCATATCCAGCACGGTCACGAGTCAAACCACCAGGTCCTAAGGCTGACAAACGACGTTTGTGAGACAACTCAGAAAGTGGGTTGTGTTGGTCCATGAATTGAGACAATTGAGATGAACCAAAGAATTCTTTGATAGCTGCTGTGACTGGGCGGATGTTGATAATTTGTTGCGGTGTCAAAACTTCATTGTCCTGAACAGACATACGTTCACGGACATTACGTTCCATACGAGAAAGTCCAAGACGTACTTGGTTTGCAAGCAATTCACCAACTGCACGGATACGACGATTTCCAAGGTGGTCGATATCATCCACACGACCGATACCTTCTGCCAAGTTGAGGAAATAGCTCATCTCTGCAAGGATATCCGCAGGAGTTACAACACGAACCTTGTCGTCTGGATTAGCATTCCCAATAATAGTTACCACGCGATCTGGATCAGTTGGTGCCACGACTTTAAATTTTTGAAGAACGACTGGATCTGTCAATACAGCTGCATCATTTGGAATATAAGTAATTTTATTCAAATCTCCATCCAAATAGTCTGCAATACTATCAATGACACTACGCGTCATAACCGTTCCAGCTTCAACCAAGATTTCACCTGTTTCTGGATCTATCAAAGGCTCTGCAATCGTTTGATTTAACAAACGTGTTTTAATGTTTAATTTTTTATTGATTTTATAACGACCAACTGCCGCCAAGTCGTAACGATGTGGATCAAAGAAACGAGCGACCAATAGACTACGTGAACTATCAGCTGTTTTAGGCTCACCTGGACGAAGACGTTCATAGATTTCTTTAAGCGCTTCATCCGTACGTGAATCCATTGGATTTTTATGAATATCCTTTTCAATCGTGTTGCGAACGAGATCGCTGTCGCCGAAAATGTCAAAGATTTCATCATCGCCAGAAAAACCAAGCGCACGAACAAGTGTCGTAAACGGAATCTTACGAGTACGGTCAATCCGAGTATAAGCAATATCTTTTGAGTCTGTTTCCAGCTCTAACCAAGCTCCACGGTTTGGAATGACGGTTGAACCATACCCAACCTTCCCATTTTTGTCTACTTTATCATTGAAGTAAACACCTGGAGAACGAACGAGCTGTGATACGATAATCCGCTCACCACCGTTGATGATAAACGTTCCCATTTCTGTCATGATTGGAAAATCGCCAAAGAAGACTTCTTGCGTCTTGATTTCGCCGGTTTCTTTATCGATTAAACGGAACGTCACAAAAATAGGTGCAGAATAGCTGGCATCATGGATACGTGCTTCTTCTAAAGTGTATTTAGATTCTTTAATTTCATAACCAACAAACTCTAGCTCCATTGTATCTGTAAAGTTTGAGATAGGAAGTACATCTTCAAATACTTCTTTCAAACCATGGTCAAGAAAATCTTTGAATGAATCTGTCTGGATTTCAATCAAATTTGGTAAATCAAGAACTTCCTTGATTCTTGAAAAACTACGACGAGTACGGTGTTTCCCGTATTGAACTTCATGTCCTGCCAAGTTTTTTACTCCTTCTTCTTTCTACATTCTCTATTACATGATAGAGTAGCAATATTCATTTATCCTTTTTGAGTAATTTTCAGAATCTTTAAGTTTTGATGACAAACGACAAAGATCCCAAAAATAGGCACAAAAAGAGCAGCTAAATCTGACTCTAAAAGTATGATTTAACTGCTGTAAGCTTTATATGGACAATATTTCAAATAAAGCAGACGACAAATTATTAGTAATATTATACCTTATTTAACTCTGCTTTTCAAGTTTTTTACTTATGAAAGTGTTTTTATTTACCTTTATTTAGCGTCCGCCTAAAAGTGCTGCCCAAGCTTTTTGATAATCACTATCTGTACCACCGATTCCAAATTTATAGGTAGTCATCGGAGCACCGTTTTTTGCCCAATAGCTAGTAACTGTCTGTCCGGTCAGGTTCATACTGCGATCATTGACTGTTACTGCGCCAGCTCGTTCACCCGTTGCTTTAAGAACATTGGACTTAATGACACTAGAATCTAGATTGAACTTGTCACCAACTCCCCAGAGACTTGGGTCGGCTTGATAAATTGCATTCACTAGTTGAGCCATATACTGCGCATTGTTGTTGTAACCAGTCAAAGCTGCCATTGAAGCATTATTGTCATGACCAATCCAACCACCTAACGTTAATTTAGGAGTGGATACCATGAGCCACATGTCACCATTACTGTTAGTCGTACCCGTTTTCCCAATCCAATCAGCACTAGCTAAACCGCTATTAATCTGCGTTAAACGAGATTTGAAGGTCGTCGTAGCACCCGAACTCAATACCCCACGCATAAGACTTTGCATAATCGTCGCCGTTGCCTTAGAGTAAACCTGAACAGGTTTTGCTTTGTGTTCATAGACAGCTTTCCCGTTTTTTGTCGTAATCTTTTCAATCATATAGCGCTCTTGGTATGCCCCATTATTGGCTAAAGTTTGGAAACCATTGGTGTGTTGGGCGACAGATACTTCAATACCTCCTCCCATTGGCAGACTTTCAATATCATAATTTTCAATTTGATAGCCCATTTTCTCCATGTACCCTTGGACATTAACTCCTTTGTCACGAAGCAATTTATAAGTCCAATAAGCTGGAATGTTCCAAGAAGTATTCAAAGCTTCCTGCAAATCCATCATGGCTGTACCACGGCTATCTACGTGCATAATTGGCTCACCGCTAGAGAAATTTGCAGGGTAGTTAGACAGCATACTGGCACTTCCCATAAGCCCTTGGTCTATGGCAATACCATAGGCTAAAATCGGCTTAATGGTTGAGCCTGGTGAGCGCTCTGTATCAAATGCATGGTTGTTCTGGTTAGAAGCATAATCACGTCCTCCCACAAACCCCAAAATAGCTCCTGTACGATTATCCATGAGGACATTTCCAGATTCGACTGCACCTGTTCCATCATCTAAGACACTACCAAAATTAGCTACTGCATTTTGCATTGCATTATGCACATTCTTATTAATAGTTGTGGTGACAGTGTAGCCGCCTTCACTCAACTCTTTCGCAGCTAGTTCTCTGTAAGCTTTCACTGTTGCATCATTTTTCAACTCTTGCTGTGAAACATTGTCACGTTTGATTAAGTAATCATACATTGCTTTTTGAGCTTCTTTCATAGCAACGTAATATAGATAGTCATGTGTTCTTGCTGAAGTCGTATCACTTGGTAAAAAGTCTCGTTTTAAATCATAATCTTTATACAATTGGTACTCGTCTTTACTAATCGCACCTGTCCGGTACATATTGTAAATAACATTTTTCGAACGATTGAGACCAAAAGTCATATCTTTAGCACTTTTCAGGCTACCGTCAGCTGCATAAGGAGAGTAAACAATCGGACTTTGTGGTAAACCGGCAATAAAAGCTGCTTGAGGAATTGTCAATTTGCTGGCAGGAACTCCAAAAATTCCTTGTGCAGCTTCTTCCACACCAGCAATATTTTGCCCTTTGTTATTTCTCCCAAACGGTGCCACATTCAAATAAGTCGTTAAAATATCGTCTTTGCTCATGTAGCGTTCTAAAGCCAACGCATCAATGATTTCTGATGCTTTACGACTAAAGGTTGGAGCATCGCCGACAACTTGTTGCTTGATTAACTGTTGTGTTAAGGTAGAACCACCACTTGAGGAACCAATCCCTACAACAGATCCTAGCGTAGCCCGCAAAACAGCTTTTGTGACAACCCCATTGTGCTTCCGAAAATTCTCATCTTCTGTCGCAATGACCGCTTTTTTAACATTGTCAGAAATATCTTTACTCTTAATTGGCACTCGCAACAAATCACTATCAATGGCTGAAATGGAGCTGCCGTCAGCATATTTTAATTCAGAAATGGTTGAAATATCTTGAATTTTTTTGATGAACTCTTCTTTTTTAGGAGTTTCAACCTTGTCAAAGATTCGTGCACCATAGCCTAATGCAATTCCTCCGCCAAACAAGCAACCTAAAAGAACAAACACAAAAAAGACATTTGATAATAATTTCAGAGTACGAAGGACAGTCCCGCCAACACTCCAAAGTGTCCAGCTTTCTTTTTCATTTTTGCTCGGACGCTTCGTTTGAAAAAGTTTTTCAAACAATCGTTTGATCTTTTCAAAAACTTGTTTACTCATTCTTTCTCCTTGAACTTTCTCTGACTATTATAGCAAATTTATGAAACTTCTGACAACAGGAAAGGAAATCCTTGGCTATAATCATTGTTTTTTTAAATTATTTTTGCAATTTTACTACATTCTAATGGCTGTTTGTGATACAATGTTACAATAACTAGAAATTTTATAAAGGAGAGACAGACATGCACATTTTTGATGAGCTAAAAGAACGTGGTTTGGTTTTTCAAACAACTGACGAAGAAGCGTTGCGCAAAGCCTTAGCGGAAGGAAATGTTAGTTTTTATTCTGGCTATGATCCAACAGCTGACAGCCTGCACCTCGGTCATCTTGTACCAATCCTTGTCATGAAACATTTACAGTTGGCAGGTCACAAACCCTACGCTCTCGTCGGCGGTGCAACTGGCTTAATTGGCGATCCATCATTTAAAGATACCGAGCGGAGTTTACAAACAAAAGACACAGTTGAGGGCTGGGTACGGAGCATTCAAGCGCAAGTATCTCGTTTTCTTGACTTTGAAAATGGTGACAACAAGGCTGAAATGGTCAACAACTACGACTGGTTCTCTGATATTAGTTTTATTGACTTTCTGCGCGATGTCGGAAAATATTTCACCGTCAACTACATGATGAGTAAAGAATCCGTAAAAAAACGAATTGAAACAGGGATTTCTTATACCGAGTTTGCTTACCAAATCATGCAAGGCTATGACTTTTTTGAGCTAAATCGCCAATACGGTGTCACTTTACAAATCGGTGGTTCTGACCAATGGGGCAATATGACTGCTGGTACTGAACTGCTTCGTCGGAAGGCAGACAAAACAGCTCACGTTATTACAGTGCCCCTTATCACAGACGCAACCGGTAAGAAATTTGGTAAGTCAGAAGGCAACGCTGTATGGCTCAATGCTGATAAGACCAGTCCTTACGAAATGTACCAATTCTGGATGAATGTCATGGACGCTGATGCCGTTCGTTTCCTTAAAATTTTCACTCTTCTTCCGCTTGATGAAATCGAAGAAATCGGGAAACAATTTGAAGCAGCTCCACATGAACGTTTGGCACAAAAAATCTTAGCGCGAGAAGTCGTTACACTCGTGCACGGTGAAAAAGCCTACAAAGAAGCACTCAATATCACCGAGCAGCTTTTTGCCGGAAATATCAAAAATCTTTCTGTCAAAGAGCTGAAACAAGGTCTCCGTGGTGTGCCAAATTATCAAGTGAACGCAGATGACAATCTCAATATCGTAGAGCTTTTGGTAACAGCTGGCGTTGTCAATTCTAAACGCCAAGCGCGTGAAGATGTCCAAAATGGTGCTATTTATGTCAATGGTGAGCGCATTCAAGCCCTTGACTACAGATTAACGGACGCTGACAAATTAGAAAATGAACTCACCGTTATACGTCGTGGTAAGAAAAAATATTTTGTTTTGACTTACTAAATAGGAAAGAGAGCAATCAACTACTACATCGTTGGTCTATTGCGCTATATACTTTGAAGCTGGAGACTTTTCGCTCCAGCTTCTTTTCATTCTTACTTAGCAAAAAGCATATTACCATAGTGCTTGCTTTAGCTCCAACCGCTTTAAAAGTGTGGTTCATTTTAAAATTCCCTTTCTTTATCTACTTGTCAAAGCATTTCTCACATGTTACACTAGTCAGAGAAATTTATGAAAGAGAAAACGCATGAAATCCAAACTTAAACGTTTTGAAACAGCTACTTTCTTTGCTTGCCCTTTTTGTCAGCAAGCCTTGTTTTTATCAGAAAATAGTCTCAAATGCAAGAACCATCATTCCTTCGACTTGGCAAAGTTTGGCTATGTCAACTTGGCTCCACAGGTGAAGCAATCAAAAGACTACGATAAATCCAACTTTAAAAATCGACAATTGATTCTCGAAGCAGGATTTTACCAGCCAATTTTGAAGAAATTACTAGAAATTTTATCATCTTTACCACAACATGGTAATCTGCTGGACATTGGTTGCGGAGAAGGCTATTATGCTCGAAATTTGCAAGCACAATTGCCAGATAAACATATCTATGCATTCGATTTGTCAAAAGAGTCTATTCAACTAGCAGCCAAAAGTGACCACAGCCTGACGGTAAATTGGTTTGTTGGAGATCTGGCACACATCCCTATTCAAGATGCTAGCATGGATATGATTTTAGACATCTTCTCTCCTGCCAATTACCAAGAATTTCAGCGTGTATTGCAGAAAAACGGCTTGCTGATTAAAGTTATTCCCAATAGCCAACACTTGCAAGAAATCCGAGGTATTGTAGCTGATAAATTAACAAACACGAATTATTCCAATCACAAAATCATTGAGCATTTTGAAGAAGCCTTTACCATTACAAATTCTTATGACGTTGCAGCCACTTTCAACTTGAGAGAAAACGAAAAAGCGGCACTTCTTCATATGACACCGCTTCTCTTTAATATTGACATTGATAAAATAGATTGGTCACCATTAACTGGCATCACGATTGCTGCAAAGATTTTAGTTGGCCAACAAAAATAAACGAAAAAGAGGTAGAAACAGATTGCTGCGAGATACAGCAGTCTATTCAACCTCTTTTTATATGCCTCGATTAAAAGCTAACCAAATCATTCCCAAAGCTAAAACAATATAAGCAATCAACGCCAATAACCGTTGTCCCACTTGATAAGCTCTTCTTTCCCCACAGACTGGAAAAATAACAGCACAGAGAGCGCCTCCGACTGCACCACCTAAGTGTCCTGCCAGACTAATTCCCGGTGTCAAGCTCAACACCAAGTTCATAACTAGAAGAACTAAGTATGACTGACCAAGTTGCTGAATGTAAGGATTTCGCACCGCATAGCGCAAAGTAATAATAGCACCAAAAATCCCAAACAAAGATGTAGAGGCACCTGCAGCCACAGCACTTGGAGTGAAAAAGAAGACAAAGACATTTCCTAAAATACCAGACATCAGATAAAGAAACAGAAAATTCCACGAGCCAAAAATATGCTCAGATTGTCGTCCGATAAAATACAGCGTAATCATATTCATCACAAAATGCTCCAAGCCGATATGAACAAAAATCGCCGATACCAAGCGCCAAATCTGACTTGGAAAATATTGAATCGTTCGACCATTCATTGCCCCAAATTCATAAATCGTTTGGGTACTAGCATAATTAAAGCCACGCAACAGAAACATTGTTAGGAAAACTCCTGTCGTGATAAGCAACAATAAACTCGTCACTGGATAACGTTTATCATAAATTTTATTCACAAATCAATACCTCCTGAACGGGAATATCACAATTGTCTGGTTGAAAATCAACTAACTGGTAAGGATAAATTGTACTTACTGTCATCCCTTTAAAATCAGCCAAATAGCGGTCATAATAGCCGCCTCCATAGCCAATCCGATAGCCTTTTTTGTTAAAAGCAACACCCGGAACATGTATCAAATCAATATGAGATTTTTCCACCGCTCGTTCACTTCTTGGTTCCCAGATACCAAAAACAGTCAATTCCAAGTCATTGGGATTATAATCTACAAAAGTCATGCGCCCTTCGGGATAAGTCTTAGGGACCAAAACCCGCTTGTCATCTGCTTGAGCCTGCCTGATGAAAATCCTTGTATCAAACTCGTGTGGCAAAGATAAATAAGTAGCAACTGTTCTAGCTTGTTGATAAGCAGAAGATTCCAGCAAGTACTGAGTGAGCAAAGCATCTCTCTGCTGTTTTACTATCAATTCCTGCTCTTTCATTTTTCTGACTATAGTTTTGCGCAAATCTGCCTTCATTTATCTTCTCCTCAATCAGAAACATTATCAACATTCTCAGCCCATTATTCATTAACTTTTGCACTTAAAAACTTCCCAAATTTTTCAATAGCAAAAGGCAGCGCTGCTTCATCTGGCGCCATTTTAGGATGATGAAGTGCGTAAGGACTATCAATTCCCAGCCAGAACATCACACCCTTGACTTTACTGAGCAGATAGCCAAAGTCCTCACCGGTCATTGCGGGTGAAATATCAATCATGTGCACGCCATTCTCTTTTTGGAAAAAATTCATGCATTGAGCAGCTAATTCAGGATGATTTTCCACAGGAAGATAACCGCCTTGTTTCAGCTCCAACTCAAGCTCTACACCAAACGACTGCGCTACTCCTTCAGCGATTTCCCGCAAGCGTTTTTGAGTGAGCAAATTCATCTCCTGCGTCAACGTTCGAATGGTTCCATGCAAAAAAGCAGTTTCAGCAATCACATTATTCGTCGTTCCAGCATGGAATTCGCCAAAGGTGACGACAGCTCCTTCAATTGGATCCACATTGCGACTCACAATGGTCTGAACCTGAGTGATAAAATAGCTGGCTGCTACCAAAGCGTCATTAGCATTATGTGGAAATGCAGCATGACCACCCTTGCCCTTAAAGGTTAATTTGACTTCACAAGTCCCTGCAAAAAGTGTACTGGTATTCGTAGCAATATCTCCTACCTTGAGATCAGACCGAACATGAAGCCCATAAAATTCATCTGGCAACCAGTCACCAAAGGCTTCGTCCTCATACATCAGCATGCCCCCAGCTTCATTTTCCTCAGCTGTTTGGAAAAGAAAAAGTAGATTATTCTTAGGCTGCTCAGTAGTTAGTTGCTCCAACAAACCCAGAGCGATTGTCATGTGCATATCATGCCCACAGGCATGCATACGTCCCTCATGTTGACTAGCAAAGGCAAACCCTGTCTCCTCAACAATCGGCAAACCATCAATATCTGTCCGCCAGCCAATCGTCTTAGCAGGTGTACTGCCTTTGACAAAGACCAAAATTCCCGTACGCCAAGTCCGAATCTCAACGAAATCCAAGCCAGCAGTCAACTCATCAATTATTCTCATCAGATAGGCATGAGTCTTATACTCTTCCAGTCCAATTTCCGGAATTTGATGCAAGTCTCGGCGAATTTTTTGATAATCAATCATACATTTCCCTCTTTAAAGTGTCCGAAGAGCGTCTTCCAATGCTGTTTTCTGCTGGGTTTGTTCATCAATTTTCTTAATCACACGCGCAGGCACACCGGCTACAACAACATTTTCTGGCACATCTTTCGTCACAATAGCCCCTGCAGCGACGACAGAACCATTGCCAATCTGCACTCCTTCAATAACGACAGCATTAGCCCCTATCAAGACATTGTCCCCCACTCGGACAGGATCTGCGCTGGCAGGCTCAATGACACCGGCAAGAACAGTCCCAGCACCCACGTGGCTGTTTTTTCCAACAATAGCTCGACCACCCAAAACGGCTCCCATATCAATCATCGTTCCAGCACCAATTTCAGCTCCGATATTGATAACAGCTCCCATCATAATCACAGCATTATCACCGATTTCCACCTGGTCGCGGATAATAGCTCCTGGCTCAATCCGAGCATTGACCTCACGCTTGTCTAACAACGGCACGGCAGAATTTCGAGCATCCTGCTCCACCACATAGGTTTTATTCTCTTCTAGGTTAACCAAAAGAGGTTTAATTTTCTCCCAGTCACCAAAGAGAACATTGCCCAATTTGACAACTGAATTCGGCACTTCGCCCGCTAGTTTTCCTTCAAAAGTCACTTTTACATTTGTCTTTTTCTTAGCATCCGCTATAAACTGAATAATTTCCTGTGCGGTCATTTTAGTAGCTGGCATAAGCATTCCTCACTTTGATTTAGTATTAAGGGGTATTATAACATAAAATCAAGCATTTCATCATATAAAAGCAAAAACACCACAAAGTTCAAATATTGTGATGTTTTTTAGTTAACTTATTGAATAAGTTTCAGCATCTTCTCAATATGCTCAATGGATTTTTCACGTCCAAGCAGGTAAATGGTATCTGGGAGTTCTGGACCGTGCATTTCGCCTGAAACAGCAATACGAATTGGCATGAAGAGATTTTTGCCTTTAATCCCCGTTTCTTTTTGAACCGCTTTGATTTGCGGGAAGATATTTTCTGACTTGAAGTCTTCATCACTCATAGCTTCCAATTTTTCTTTAAAGGCTTTAAAACCCGTTGGTCCCGTTTCGCCTGCCATAAACTCTTTTTCTTCTGCCGTTAGCTCTGGGAAATCTTCAAAGAAAAGGTCTGTGAGCGGTACGATTTCATCTACAGACTTCATTTGTGGTTTGTAAAGTTCAACTAATTTTTCAGCTTTGTCAGTCAAACGACCAGCCGCTTCCAAGTAAGGCTTCGCCATATCAAAAATGGTTTCAAAATCCGCATTTTTAATGTATTCATTGCTCATCCAGTCTAATTTCTTTTGGTCAAAAGCAGCCGGAGACTTACTGAGACGATGTTCATCAAAGAGTTGGATCAATTCTTCACGAGAGAAGATTTCATTTTCACCGCCAGGATTCCAGCCAAGGAGGGCAATAAAGTTGAAGACGGCTTCAGGCAGGTAGCCTTTCTTACGGTAATCTTCGATAAATTGAAGCGTATTTGTATCACGTTTGGACAATTTCTTACCCGTTTCGGAGTTAATAATCAAGGTCATGTGACCAAATTGTGGCGCTTCCCAACCGAGCGCTTCGTACACCATGAGCTGCTTAGGGGTATTGGCAATGTGGTCATCTCCACGAATGACATGGGAAATTTTCATCAGATGGTCATCTACTACAACCGCAAAATTATAAGTTGGATAGCCGTCTTTTTTCTGGATAACCCAGTCACCACCGATGTTGCCACCTTCAAATTCAATCTCACCTTTGACAAGATCGTTCCACTTGTAAATACCAGATTCATTGACCACAAGACGGACTGTTGGAACAATGCCTGCTGCTTCACGCTCTGCGATATAAGCTGCTTTTTCATCTTCAGACATTCCCAGATATTCATTGATGTAACGAGGTGTTTCTCCAGCAGCTTCCTGACGCTCACGCTCTGCTGCCAGCTCTTCCTCCGTCACATATGATTTGTAAGCCAAGCCTTTTTCAAGTAACTCATTGATATAGCTTTGGTAAATGTCCAAGCGTTCAGACTGGCGATATTTTTCATGCGTTTCTGGGCTCTCATCCCAATCAATTCCTAACCAACGCAGATTTTCCAACTGCGAACGTTCCCCGTCTTCCACATGACGTTTACGGTCAGTATCTTCAATCCGAATGATAAAAGTTCCGCCGTAGTGACGAGCGTAAAGATAATTAAAGAGCGCAGTCCGCGCATTCCCAATGTGTAACAGTCCCGTTGGACTTGGTGCATAACGCACACGAATTTGATTCGCCAATTGTATATCTCCTAATATTTATCTTATATTTCTAACAGGAAAAACCTGTTTTTATTTCAAACGTTACTATTATACCACATAGTTGTTGAAAAGAAATAACAGAAACGATGAAACTTTATTATTCTTCCAATCATTTACAGAATTTCCTTAGCAATGTAGAAGCCACCGTCTGTCTCACCTAGCAATTCACTGCTCAGTTACACTGACTTACCCAAACACCTTCTTCAACACTTCACCAATCGTTGTTACACCAATAATTTCAATAGTTTCGGGAATGTTCAACCCGTTCAGAGAGTTTTTAGGAGCGTAAACTTTGGTGAAGCCCAGCTTAGCAGCTTCATTGATACGCTGCTCAATGCGATTGACACGGCGGATTTCGCCCGTCAGACCGATTTCACCAATAAAACATTCTTGTGGTTTCGTTGGCAAATCTTTATAACTAGAAGCAATTGCAACAGCAACAGCTAAGTCAATGGCTGGCTCATCTAATTTGACACCGCCTGCTGACTTGAGGTAGGCATCTTGATTTTGCAATAATAACCCTGCTCGCTTTTCCAAAACAGCCATAATCAGACTAGCACGATTGAAATCCAATCCTGTCGTTGTCCGCTTGGCATTGCCAAACATGGTCGGTGTCACCAAAGCTTGTACTTCCGCAAGGATTGGACGCGTCCCCTCCATAGTCACCACGATAGAAGAGCCTGTTGCCCCATCTAAACGCTCCTCTAAGAAAACTTGACTAGGATTGAGCACTTCAACCAGCCCACCTGACTGCATCTCAAAAATGCCGATTTCATTCGTAGAGCCGAAGCGATTTTTGACCGCACGCAAAATACGAAAAGTATGCTGTCGCTCACCTTCAAAATAAAGTACCGTATCCACCATGTGTTCCAAGGTTCTAGGTCCAGCCAGCGTTCCTTCCTTGGTCATATGGCCCACGATAAAGGTGGCAATATTGTTGGCTTTTGCCAACTGCATCAGCTCCGCTGTCACTTCTCGGACTTGTGAAACCGACCCTTGCACGCTGGAAATTTCTGGCGAAATAATCGTCTGAATAGAGTCTATAATCAAGAAATCTGGTTTAATTTTTTCAATCTCAGCACGAATCTGCTGCATATTGGTCTCGGCATAAAGATAAAACTCACTGTCAATATCGCCTAATCGCTCCGCACGCAACTTAATCTGCTCAGCAGACTCTTCCCCACTGACATACAATACCGTTCCCTTGTGAGATAGTTGGGTCGAAACCTGCAATAAAAGGGTAGATTTCCCAATACCGGGATCTCCTCCGATTAGAACTAAACTTCCTGGCACCACGCCACCACCCAAGACGCGGTTAAACTCATCCATATCTGTCTTGGTACGGTTGACATTGATAGAAGCCACCTCCGATAACTTCATCGGTCGACTTTTTTCACCTGTCAGAGAAACACGCGCATTCTTAACCTCTGCAACTTCGATCTCTTCTACAAAAGAAGACCAAGCCCCACAGTTAGGACAGCGCCCTAGATACTTGGGCGAATGGTATTCACAATTTTGACAAACAAATGTCGTTTTTTTCTTGGCTATGATAGATTCCTCTTTCTTAATGCCCCGTGCTTCCAAAACCACCTGTCCGCACACCATCTGCTTCATCATTATCAGCAAGCAAGAACGGCGCAAAGACAGCTTGAACGATACGATCTTCTTCTTCTAAAACCACTTCTTGATCTGTAATGTTCTGCATTTGCGCAAAAATGTGCCCTTCATTTCCCGGATTGCCATAGTAATCCCCGTCAATAACGCCCACAGAGTTAATCAAAACCAATCCTTTTTTACGTGGATTAGATGAACGATCATAAAGATAAAGCACTTCACCAGGCTGCATATAAGCCTTGACTCCCGTTGGCACTAATTTAATCTCTTTTGGCGCAATAACTGTGCGCTCTGCTACCTTCAAATCATAGCCAGCCGCATGAGCCGTCTCACGCTTGGGCAGTAAATTTTCATTTGTAAAGCTTGAAACAAGCTCAAAACCACGAATTCGCATATTTTTCTCTTTTCTACTTTTGCTTCCCCTATTATACTAAATTCGTAAACAACACGCAAAATGCAGATCATTCTTCAACCTGCACTTTTTAAGTTATTTCAATTCATTCAAAAATCGAATGACTTGCTCGTTGGCATCCACTTGAGCTTTCACCCCAAAAGGAATGATTGCTCTCGGGGTAGCATGTCCAACATTTAAGTTATATAAAATAGTAATATCTGTATCAATGACATCAAGCAGGATTTGTTTATATTCTCCATAATAAGTTTCATCCATTGGTTTTCCGACAAGAATCCCATTTAAAACAGAAAAAATCCCTGTCGCCTTTAAGGCTTCTAGCATTTTTCGATATAAAATTGGTTCTGGTTTTTCCTCACTGGTTTCCAACAAAAGAATTTTTCCTTCCCACTCTGAAAGACTGGGAAATAGCTGATAGTGAGCACACAGTTCAATCGTATCCTCATGTCTTGTATTATCAAATATCTGATAAAGCGACTCCAAACAGCCTCCTAAAATTTCCCCTTCAAATGTTGCTTTTCCTTTCAGCAATTCAAAGCCTTGATTTTCGTGACGAATCCGTTTCGTTCCTAAGGCTTTTTCACTAAAATCCGTCCTCTCATCATACCAGACATTGCTCGGTCTGATTTCTGAGATAGTCCCTGTTCCAATCAGTTCCTTAAAATATGAAAGCGTATAAGGCAGCATTTCTTCCTCTAACTCACAAACATCAGCAAGAAATGACTGACCATAAAAAGTCTTCACTCCCAACTTATGGAGCATGAAGTGATTCATGGTAGTGTCTGAAAAACCTAAAAATACTTTCTGATTCACAACCTTTTTTAATTGGTTATCTTCAAACAAATAGGGTAGCAATCGATACGTATCATCTCCACCAATAGCACATAAAATCATATCAATTGAAGGATCTTCAAAAGCTTGAATCAAATCTTGCGCTCTCGATTTAGGATGGTCTTTCAGATAATCCATTCCCTTTTGTGCATGCTCTAAAAACGTCACTTCAAGTCCCAAGTCTTTCAAGCGTTTCAATCCCAGCTTAAACTCATGTCTAACGAAACTTTCTCCTATAATCCCGCTTGATAAACTGACAATTCCTACTTTCTTTATCATCTAATCTCCTCCCTTACTGATAATTTGAATCATTATATCACAAAATACAATCACCTAAAATGCTAAATGACCAATATTCACAAAACAAAACATACTAAGATTAGTAGTGAAGAAATCTCCGACGGGAGATTTCCTCACTGCTTTTTCTTTATGTTAAAGTAGAGGTGTCTTGTTAAGTCGAGGGTCTTTTTGACGCTAGACGTCGTACACAAAACTGGCAAGACACCTGTTTTAGGAAGAATGTTATCAAAGTATGTGGGACGTTCAACGTCGAGTATTGAAAATAACATCACTAAAACAAGGAGTCATTCAAGACAAAGAGGTAATTTCATGAGAGTTGTTTTCGGGATTGACGTGAGCAAGGCAAGCTCAGCGGTAGCGATTTTAGTGAATGGGGAGAAAGTTCATGGCTACACCATGTCCAACGATACCATTGAATTTGCACGTCTCTTGAGCGATTTAAAAACCGTTCAACACCCTGAAATCATCTTTGAGGCACTGGGGTCTATTCACGGCGCCTTCAGGCATTTCTTGAGGAAAATGGCTATGCTTATACACGGCTCAATCCTCTGGAAGCCAAGAAATAACTAGACAGCTTGCGTGTCCGTAAAACAGATAAAATCGATGCAGAGAAGTTAGCACAGTCACAATTTATCTTGAACCGTAAACCGACCTATGTTCAAGAGGAGGTTTATCAAGACTTGCGAGATTTGAGTCGCTTCTATCAAAATCTGACAGAGGATACCATTCGTACTAAGAACCGCTTCACAAAGTACTGCAAGTGACCTTCCCAGAAATAGAGTCTATTTTATCAGCGCCAACAGGTGAACAATACTGGTAGCTGGTGAGGGCATTCCCAAGTAAAGCTTTCATCTTAGACTTGTCTGATGAGGACTTAGCTGAAATCATCCACCAATCCACTTCAAAGCGGATTTCTGATAAACGAGTGGAGTATCTCGTTGATAAACTGATTGGGTTAGCCAAACAGTCTTATTGTGCTACCAAGAAAACCTCTCCAATGATCGAAGAGGTTCGTTACTATGCTCAGGAACTGGTTAGACTTTCTGACCGTAGACAAGCTGTGCTGGATGAGATGGTGAAATCGACCCAGCCCCTACCAGAGTACGAGATTCTCCTCTCCATCTCTGGTATC